>NZ_CM002285.1:4023696-4027076 GCF_000497445.1 Streptomyces roseochromogenus subsp. oscitans DS 12.976
AACACAGTGGACGCGAGCAACTGAGGACAAGCCCTCGGCCTATTAGTACCGGTCACCTCCACCAGTTACCTGGCTTCCAGATCCGGCCTATCAACCCAGTCGTCTACTGGGAGCCTTACCCCATCAAGTGGGTGGGAGTCCTCATCTCGAAGCAGGCTTCCCGCTTAGATGCTTTCAGCGGTTATCCCTCCCGAACGTAGCCAACCAGCCATGCCCTTGGCAGAACAACTGGCACACCAGAGGTTCGTCCGTCCCGGTCCTCTCGTACTAGGGACAGCCCTTCTCAAGACTCCTACGCGCACAGCGGATAGGGACCGAACTGTCTCACGACGTTCTAAACCCAGCTCGCGTACCGCTTTAATGGGCGAACAGCCCAACCCTTGGGACCGACTCCAGCCCCAGGATGCGACGAGCCGACATCGAGGTGCCAAACCATCCCGTCGATATGGACTCTTGGGGAAGATCAGCCTGTTATCCCCGGGGTACCTTTTATCCGTTGAGCGACGGCGCTTCCACAAGCCACCGCCGGATCACTAGTCCCGACTTTCGTCCCTGCTCGACCCGTCGGTCTCACAGTCAAGCTCCCTTGTGCACTTACACTCAACACCTGATTGCCAACCAGGCTGAGGGAACCTTTGGGCGCCTCCGTTACCCTTTAGGAGGCAACCGCCCCAGTTAAACTACCCATCAGACACTGTCCCTGATCCGGATCACGGACCCAGGTTAGACATCCAGCACGACCAGACTGGTATTTCAACGACGACTCCACCCACACTGGCGTACGGGCTTCACAGTCTCCCAGCTATCCTACACAAGCCGAACCGAACACCAATATCAAACTGTAGTAAAGGTCCCGGGGTCTTTCCGTCCTGCTGCGCGAAACGAGCATCTTTACTCGTAGTGCAATTTCACCGGGCCTATGGTTGAGACAGTCGAGAAGTCGTTACGCCATTCGTGCAGGTCGGAACTTACCCGACAAGGAATTTCGCTACCTTAGGATGGTTATAGTTACCACCGCCGTTTACTGGCGCTTAAGTTCTCAGCTTCGCCCACCCGAAAGTGAGCTAACCGGTCCCCTTAACGTTCCAGCACCGGGCAGGCGTCAGTCCGTATACATCGCCTTACGGCTTCGCACGGACCTGTGTTTTTAGTAAACAGTCGCTTCTCGCTGGTCTCTGCGGCCACCCCCAGCTCGAGGAGCAAGTCCTCTCACCAGGAATGGCCCCCCTTCTCCCGAAGTTACGGGGGCATTTTGCCGAGTTCCTTAACCATAGTTCACCCGAACGCCTCGGTATTCTCTACCTGACCACCTGAGTCGGTTTAGGGTACGGGCCGCCATGAAACTCGCTAGAGGCTTTTCTCGACAGCATAGGATCATCCACTTCACCACAATCGGCTCGGCATCAGGTCTCAGACTATGTGCTGCCCGGATTTACCTGGACAACGTCCTACACCCTTACCCCGGGACAACCACCGCCCGGGATGGACTACCTTCCTGCGTCACCCCATCACTCACCTACTGCAAGTCTGGTCCGTCGGCTCCACCACTTTCCATTCCCCGAAGGGTCCGGAACGGCTTCACGGACTTAGCATCGCCTGTTTCGATGTTTGACGCTTCACAGCGGGTACCGGAATATCAACCGGTTATCCATCGACTACGCCTGTCGGCCTCGCCTTAGGTCCCGACTTACCCTGGGCAGATCAGCTTGACCCAGGAACCCTTAGTCAATCGGCGCACACGTTTCTCACGTGTGAATCGCTACTCATGCCTGCATTCTCACTCGTCAACCGTCCACGACTACCTTCCAGTGCCGCTTCACCCGGCAGACGACGCTCCCCTACCCATCACAGCACCCGTTGGGGCTATATACTGCAATGACACGACTTCGGCGGTACGCTTGAGCCCCGCTACATTGTCGGCGCGGAATCACTAGACCAGTGAGCTATTACGCACTCTTTCAAGGGTGGCTGCTTCTAAGCCAACCTCCTGGTTGTCTGTGCGACTCCACATCCTTTCCCACTTAGCGTACGCTTAGGGGCCTTAGTCGATGCTCTGGGCTGTTTCCCTCTCGACCATGGAGCTTATCCCCCACAGTCTCACTGCCGCGCTCTCACTTACCGGCATTCGGAGTTTGGCTAAGGTCAGTAACCCGGTAGGGCCCATCGCCTATCCAGTGCTCTACCTCCGGCAAGAAACACACGACGCTGCACCTAAATGCATTTCGGGGAGAACCAGCTATCACGGAGTTTGATTGGCCTTTCACCCCTAACCACAGGTCATCCCCCAGGTTTTCAACCCTGGTGGGTTCGGTCCTCCACGAAGTCTTACCTCCGCTTCAACCTGCCCATGGCTAGATCACTCCGCTTCGGGTCTTGAGCGTGCTACTACAGCGCCCTGTTCGGACTCGCTTTCGCTACGGCTTCCCCACCCGGGTTAACCTCGCAACACACCGCAAACTCGCAGGCTCATTCTTCAAAAGGCACGCAGTCACGAGACACCAGCAAGCTGATGTCCGACGCTCCCACGGCTTGTAGGCACACGGTTTCAGGTACTATTTCACTCCCCTCCCGGGGTACTTTTCACCATTCCCTCACGGTACTATCCGCTATCGGTCACCAGGGAATATTTAGGCTTAGCGGGTGGTCCCGCCAGATTCACACGGGATTTCTCGGGCCCCGTGCTACTTGGGTGTCTCTCAAACGAGCCGCTGACGTTTCGACTACGGGGGTCTTACCCTCTACGCCGGACCTTTCGCATGTCCTTCGCCTACATCAACGGTTTCTGACTCGCCCCACGGCCGGCAGACCGTGGAAGAGAGATCCCACAACCCCCACGACGCAACCCCTGCCGGGTCTCACACGTCGTAGGTTTGGCCTCATCCGGTTTCGCTCGCCACTACTCCCGGAATCACGGTTGTTTTCTCTTCCTGCGGGTACTGAGATGTTTCACTTCCCCGCGTTCCCTCCACTTGCCCTATGTGTTCAGACAAGGGTGACAGCCCATGACGACTGCCGGGTTTCCCCATTCGGAAACCCCCGGATCAAAGCCTGGTTGACGACTCCCCGGGGACTATCGTGGCCTCCCACGTCCTTCATCGGTTCCTGGTGCCAAGGCATCCACCGTGCGCCCTTAAAAACTTGGCCACAGATGCTCGCGTCCACTGTGCAGTTCTCAAACAACGACCAGCCACCCATCACCCCGAACCAACAGGTCCGAGTGCACTGGGGCCGGCGACTGAGGAAAGTTCGTTCCCTCAGACACCCAACAGCGTGCCCGGCCAGGCCCCGTCCGAAGATCATGCGTTCCACGCTCTGACGAGCAGTACTAGCAGCCTCCGACCCAGGATCCCGGCCGAATAATCAACGTTCCACCCATGAGC
>NZ_CM002285.1:4028821-4035850 GCF_000497445.1 Streptomyces roseochromogenus subsp. oscitans DS 12.976
CGTCTGACTCCCAGTCAGCGGGCTGTCTTCCCGGCCGTTGGGCCGTTCCGACGAGTGAGACTTTAGCGGATTCCATGCTCCCGAGCTAATCGGGGGCTGCGTCCTTTCGAACGCGGATTCCTCATTTCACAAAATACGCATACCAAAGCAGCCGATGCCACAGCATCGATTGCTGGTAGGTACTTGCGGAATGGCTGTCCGGGGACCGACCGGAGTCGGCGCTCACGTCGGACAACCCGGAGAACACTACGGATCGAGGTGAGGTGTGTCAACTCTTGTCCTTGAGACGCCCCGAGGGCGTACTCTGGCCCACATGACGACGCGTACGTGTACCCAGCTTTGGTGGGCCGCCTGACGGCGGCCGTACTCACGTATGCAACCAACGGCCGCCGCCTCGGCGGCCGTTCTCATATCTCCTCCGGACTCCGGGGGCCGGCCGCAGGAGCGGCGGTCCCGACCAGGAGGTGGAGTGGAGATGACGCGGGTCTTCAGCGGGATCCAGCCGACCGGGCACCTGACGTTGGGCAACTACCTGGGAGCCCTGCGGCGCTGGGTGGAGACGGACCAGCACCAGGCTGACGCGCTGTTCTGCGTCGTGGATCTGCACGCGCTGACCGTGGACCAGGATCCGGCGCGATTGCGCAGGCTCAGTCGGCAGACGGCGACGTTGATGCTGGCGGCCGGGCTCGACCCCGAGGTGTGCACCGTGTTTCTGCAGAGCCATGTCGACGAGCACACGCGGCTGTCGTACCTGCTGGAGTGTGTGGCGTCCGACGGTGAGATGCGACGGATGATCCAGTACAAGGAGAAGGTCGCGCGGCAGCAGGAGCGCGGCGCGAGCGTGCGGCTGTCGTTGCTGACGTATCCGGTGCTGATGGCGGCGGACATCCTGGCGTACGGCGCGGGCGAGGTGCCGGTCGGGGACGACCAGGTGCAGCATGTCGAGCTGGCACGGGATCTGGCGGTGCGGTTCAACCAGCGGTACGGGCACACGTTCGTGGTGCCGAGGGCGACGCGGCCGGGGGTGGCGGCGCGGGTGATGAATCTGCAGAACCCGACGGCGAAGATGGGGAAGTCGGACGACTCGGGTCTGGGGGTCGTCTATCTGCTCGACGAGCCGGACGACGTGCGGAAGAAGGTCATGCGTGCCGTCACCGACAGCGGGCGGGACGTGGAGTACGACCGGGAGGGGCGGCCGGGGGTCGCGAATCTGCTGGAGATTCTCGCTGCGTGCACGGGCGGGAACCCTGAGTCACTGGCGGGCGTTTACCAGTCGTACGGCGCTTTGAAGAAGGACACCGCGGACGCCGTGGTGGAGGTCCTCAGGCCCGTGCAGGCCAGGCACAGGGAGCTGTGCGCGGATCCTGCCTTTGTGGAGGGGGTGCTGCGGGATGGTGCGGAGAAGGCGAGGGCGATGGCCCGGCCGACCGTTGATGCGGCGTATCGGGCGATCGGGCTGTTGCCGCCGGTGTTCGATACCGCGTTGAGTGCGGCCACCCGTTAGAGCCTGCCTGTGCGGGCCCGTTCGGGCGGGCCCGCACCTGTGGGGGCCCGCGTGCGGGGACGGGCGTGTGGGGGCGGGTGGCTGTCGGTGAGTCATCGCCCCCGGTGCCGGGTCAGTCCTTGTTGCCGGAGGCGAGTTCGCGGCTGCGGTCGCGGGCGGCTTCGAGGGCGGCGATGAGGGCGGCTCGTACGCCGTGGTTCTCCAGTTCGCGGATGGCGTTGATGGTCGTGCCGGCCGGGGAGGTGACGTTCTCGCGGAGTTTGACGGGGTGTTCGCCGCTGTCGCGGAGCATCACGGCGGCGCCGATGGCGGACTGGACGATGAGGTCGTGGGCCTTGTCGCGGGGCAGGCCGAGCAGGATGCCGGCATCGGTCATGGCCTCGACCAGATAGAAGAAGTACGCAGGACCGGAGCCTGACAAGGCGGTGCAGGCGTCCTGCTGGGTCTCGGGGACGCGGAGCGTCTTGCCCACGGCACCGAAGATCTCCTCGGCGTGTGCGAGGTGCTGCTCGGTGGCGTGGCTGCCGGCGGAGATGACCGACATGGCCTCGTCGACGAGGGCCGGGGTGTTGGTCATGACACGGACGACCGGGGTGCCTGCGGGCAGGCGCTCCTCGAAGAAGGAGGTGGGGATTCCGGCGGCGCCACTGATGATCAGGCGGTCGGCGGGGACATGCGGGGCCAGCTCGTCCAGGAGGGTGCCCATGTCCTGCGGCTTGACCGTGAGGATGAGGGTGTCGGCGGTCTTGGCTGCCTCGGTGTTGCTGACCGGGGTGACTCCGTAGCGGGTGCGGAGTTCTTCGGCGCGTTCGGGGCGGCGGGCGGTGACCAGGAGGTCGGCGGGGGCCCAGCCGGCCCGGATCATTCCGCTGAGCAGGGCTTCGCCGATCTTGCCGGTGCCGAGGACTGCGACTTTCTGGCTCATGGGGTTCAGTTTCGCACCGGTGAGGAGGGGGGCGGCTGGGTTGTCCGGTGGGCGGAACGGCGGCTAGGCCGTGCGCCGTCGTAGCGTCGCCGCTCCCAGGCCCAGTACCAGCAGGGCGCAGCACGCGACGATCAGGACGTCTCGCACGAACGTCGCTGTCATGTCGGTGTGGCGCAGGACCTCGTTCATGCCGTCGACGGCGTACGACATCGGCAGGACGTCGGAGATGGCCGTCAGAGCGGGGTGCATGTCGGACCGGGGAGTGAACAGGCCGCAGAGGAGGAGCTGGGGAAAGATCACCGCGGGCATGAACTGGACCGCCTGGAATTCCGAGGCCGCGAAGGCCGAGACGAAGAGACCGAGGGCCGTACCGAGCAGGGCGTCGAGGAGGGCGACGAGGAGGAGCAGCCAGGGGGAGCCGGTGACGTCGAGGCCGAGCGCCCACAGCGCGAGTCCGGTGGCGAGGGCGGACTGGACGATGGCGAGGGTGCCGAAGGCGAGGGCGTAGCCGGCGATGAGGTCGGCCTTGCCGAGGGGCATGGCGAGGAGGCGTTCGAGGGTGCCGGAGGTGCGTTCGCGCAGGGTGGCGATGGAGGTGACGAGGAACATCGTGATCAGCGGGAAGATGCCGAGCAGGGATGCGCCGATGTTGTCGAAGGTGCGCGGGCTGCCGTCGAAGACGTAGCGCAGCAGGATCAGCATCAGGCACGGGACGACGATCATCAGCGCGATGGTGCGCGGGTCGTGGCGGAGTTGGCGCAGGACCCGGGCCGCGGTGGCGGTGGTGCGGGAGGCGTTGAGCGCGCCGGTGGGGGCGGCCGGGGCGGTCGTACTCATCGGGTCGTCTCCTGGGTGCGGTGTGCGGTGGCGGCTTCGTCGACGAGGCGGAGGAACGCGGCCTCGACGGTGTCGGTGCCGGTGCGGGTGCGCAGGGCGTCGGGGGTGTCGTCGGCGAGGATCTCGCCCTCGCGCATGAGGAGGAGGCGGTGGCAGCGTTCGGCCTCGTCCATGACGTGGGAGGAGACGAGGAGGGTGGCGCCGCGGGTGGCGGCGAGGTCGTGGAAGAGGGTCCACAGGTCGCGGCGCAGGACGGGGTCGAGGCCGACGGTGGGTTCGTCCAGGACGAGGAGTTCCGGGGTTCCGAGGAGGGCGACGGCGAGGGAGACCCGGCTGCGCTGGCCGCCGGAGAGGTTGCCGGCGAGGGCGTCGGCGTGGCTGGTGAGGTCGACGTCGGCGATGGCTCGGCTGACGTGTTCGTGGCGGCGCTCTGCGGCGGCGCGGCCCGGGTCGAGGATCGCGGCGAAGTAGTCGAGGTTCTGGCGGACGGTCAGGTCGTCGTAGACGGAGGGGGCCTGGGTGACGTAGCCGATGCGGCTGCGCAGGGTGGCGTGGCCGGCGGGGTGGCCGAGGACGTTCAGGGTGCCGGTGACCTTGGCCTGGGTGCCGACGATGGCGCGCATGAGGGTGGACTTGCCGCAGCCGGAGGGGCCGAGCAGGCCGGTGATCTGGCCGCGGGGGACGGTGAAGCGGAGGTGGTGCAGGACGGTGCGGGGGCCGCGGACGACGGTGAGGTCGTCGGCCTGGATGGCGGTGGTGGCCGCGGTGGAGGGGGTGAGCGGGTCGGTCGGTGGGTTCGACGGGTAATTCATCACGCGATGAATAATCTGCCTGGAGCATCGCTGACGTCAAGGGGTGCGTGCTGGTGCGGTGCCGTGCGTGCGGGTGCAGATACGACAGCGGCGGCCGGGAGGGCACCCGGCCGCCGCTGTCGACGGGACTTTGCCCAGGTCAGGGCTTGGTGGCGACGAGGAGAAGCACGTCGTAGGCCTCCTCGACGACGCCGTCGGGGAAGGCTTTGAGCAGATGGGCGCGCTCCTCTTCCAGGAAGGCGGTCCTGCGCTCCTGCGACGCGACGAGGAAGGCCGAGTGGCTGCCGATGTTGGCGAGATGGGTGTCGACCGGGACGCGACGGCTCCAGCGGACGTCGCGGCGGACGAAATCCAGGCGCCCGCTGGGGTCGGCCAGATCGGTGCGTTCGCCGGCCTTGCGCTTCTTCGCGGCGACGTCCACGCCGAGGAAGCGGCCCGTACGGTCGGCGGCCTCCGCGATCCAGTCGACGTCGAGCGCCTCGGTGTTCCACCACACCGCCAGCGCACCGCCCGGCCGCAGCACCCGCAGCGCCTCCGGCACCGAGCGGGCGGTGTCGGTCCAGTGCCAGGCCTGGGCGTAGGTGACGAAGTCGGCGTACGCGTCGGCGACGGGGAGGGCGTTGCCGTTGCCGCGGACGATCGGGAGCTGCGGCAGCCCGCGGCGGAACTCGGCGGCCATGCCCTCCCCGGGTTCGACGGCGAGGACATCGGCGCCGCGGTCGTACAGGAGGGCGGTCGCTATGCCCGTACCGGCACCGACGTCCACGACCCGGGCACCGGACAGGGACCGGCCGGCCAGCTCCTCGACGGTGTCGAAGAGAGCGGGCGGATAGGAGGGGCGGTTGGCCGCGTACTGAGCGACGGCGGAGTTGAAGGAGTGCGCGCGGGCCGCGTGCGAGGAAGTGGGCGGGGTCGGTGGTGTCGTGGTCATACGGACATCCTGGGACGCCGGGGACAGGACGACATCGGGATTTCCGGAGCGGGAGGCGGTTTTTCCGGGAGCGGTACGGGCCGGAGGCCGGTGTCAGCGGTCGCGCTTCTTCTTCGACGGGTTGCCGGTGCGGCGGGAGGTGCGGCGGTCGTGGGCCTCGCGGGCCTGGTCGTACTCCTCGCGGTGGAGCTTCTCGCCCGGGGCCTCGGTGAGGGAGCGGAAGAAGTAGGCGAGGAGGGAGCCGACGAAGCCGATGGCGAGCAGGCCGCGCAGGGAGGCCTGGCGCTGCGGGTCGTGGCGCTTGCCGAAGCCCTCCCAGGTGTTGCGGAAGGCGAGCGCGCTGCAGATCGCGAACATGGCGATGATCAGGACGGTCACAAAGGAGCCGGTGTCCGCGATCTGGATGCCCTCGTAAGCGAAGCGCAGGACCAGGCAGGAGGCGACGGCCGCGGCGAGCGAGCCGACGGCGACGCCGGCCCGGCGGGCGGTGTAGCCGTTGTCGTGGTTCACCCAGGTGGTGCCGAAGAAGCGGAGGGGCTCGGGGCGGGGGCCGCCGCTCGGGGCAGTGCCGCCGGAGGAGCCCGCCGGGGTGTCCGGGGTGCCGGTTTCGTCGCTCACGGAACGATTATGGCGCCGGACAGGGGCGGGCTCCCGGTGGGGTCAGGCGCAGCGCGAGGCGACGTAGCCGTCGCTGCCGGTCTGGACATAGGCGTCGGAGACGTACTGGCCGTTGTCGATGTTGTCCCAGATGTTGGAGGTGCCGTAGGGGCCGGAGACGTTCGTACCCGGCGTCTGGCAGAAGATCGGGACGCGGGTCCCCTCGGGCAGGACGCGCACGATGGCGTAGCTGGTGCCGGGGCCGTTGCGGACGTTCAGCCGGACGCCCGGAGCGACCGCGTACGTACGCACGTCCGCTGCGGCCGTCGTGGCCGCGGGCCCGGTGCCGGTCTCGGCCTCTTCGACACGGTCAACAGACATATGAACCTCCCCCGTTGGACCCATGCGTGTCATGGGCACCGTTGATTCCCTGGGAACAAGCCGCGGAACACCCGTGCGCGACTCGCACGCGGAGGCTAGCAAGCCGCCTCTGCCTCGCACGAGTCATCGACTAGGCTCCGTGCGTCGCGCGCGCGGAGGAACAGCACGGGGGTGGTCGCATGACGCCACGCAGGAACACGGGAGCGGGCGCGGAAGCGGAACTTCCCGAGTACGCCGGTCACTATCGCTTGGACGCACGCCTGGGCTCGGGCGGCATGGGTGTCGTCCATCTGGCCCGGAGTACCTCGGGGATGAAGCTCGCGGTCAAGGTCGTACATGCCGAGTTCGCCAGAGACCCCGAGTTCAGGGGGCGTTTCCGGCAGGAGGTGGCTGCCGCCCGCAAGGTCAGCGGGGCATTCACCGCGCCCGTCGTCGACGCCGATCCGGATGCCGAACGGCCCTGGATGGCCACACTGTTCATCCCCGGCCCGACCCTCTCCGACGAGGTGAAGCGGAACGGGTCCATGGCTCCGGCGCAGCTGCGCCGGCTGATGGCGGGGCTCGCCGAGGCGCTGCGCGACATCCACCGGGTCGGGGTCGTGCACCGGGATCTGAAGCCGAGCAATGTGCTGCTCGCCGAGGACGGGCCGAAAGTCATCGACTTCGGCATCTCCCGGCCGAAGGACAGCGAACTGCGCACCGAGACGGGCAAGTTGATCGGCACTCCGCCGTTCATGGCGCCGGAGCAGTTCCGGCGGCCGCGCGAAGTGGGGCCCGCCGCCGACATCTTCGCGCTCGGGTCGGTGATGGTGCACGCGGCGACCGGGCGCGGGCCGTTCGACTCCGACAGCCCGTACGTCGTCGCGTACCAGGTGGTGCATGACGAGCCGGACCTCACCGGTGTGCCGGAGGATCTCGCGCCGCTGGTACTGCGGTGCCTGGCCAAGGAGCCGGACGACCGGCCGACCCCCGATGAACTCATGCGGGAACTGCGCTCGGTGGCGGCCTCCTACGACACGCAGGCGTTCATACCGGTCCCAGC
>NZ_CM002285.1:4036717-4066251 GCF_000497445.1 Streptomyces roseochromogenus subsp. oscitans DS 12.976
CGCGCCGGGCAGCCGGAGCCGTCGGCCAGGCGCCGCGTCGGCCGGAAGGTGGCGGTGAGCGCCGGAGCGCTCGGCCTCGTCGCGGCCGCCGCACTGGTCGTCGTACAGCTGCTGGGAAGCGAAGGGACCACGCCGGCCGGTATGACCCCGCACACCAAGGCCGCGGTGTTCAGCTCCTGGGAGGCCAAGCCGCTGTCCGAGGGGACGGGGATGCCTCAGTGTTCGTACGGGGCCGGCAGGTTGCTGTGTGCGCGGCCCGGTGCGGTCTTCGCGCTCTCCCCCGCCGACGGAAAGCTGCTGTGGCACCACTCGGTCGCCGCCGGGCCGGTCAGCGGACCGCCGGTTCTCTCGGACTCGCTCGTGCAGCTCTCCACGAACGGCGGCTCGCGGCTGGAGGCCTTCGACCTGCGCTCCGGCAACGAGGTGGGGAAGCGGCCGCTGCCGCAGGGCGCGACGGGCCGCTACGCCGGTGGCACGGCCCTGTTCACCGGAGCCGACGGAACGGTCAGCGGCGTGGAAAGCAAGTCGGGCCGGACGAAGTGGAGTCATCGGCTCCCGGGCTCCGGCACCCCGTTCCTCGCCTCGTTCGGCGGGGACCCGCTGGTCTACGCGACCACCACGTCGCCGGACGGGACGCGCACCCACGTCGCCGCGGTGGATCCCGGTACCGGTGCCGTGCGCTGGAACGCCTCGCTGAACGGGGTGCTGGAGCCGGTCGGCAGCCAGGGCGGGTCCCTGGCCTTCCTGTCCGTCGACCGGGCCACCGGGGAGGCGAACGCCGTGGTCCGTTACACGCCGGGCACGAAGACGTCGCGCCGGGTGGCGCTGCCGGTCCCGCGGCTGACGCCGCAGGCCACCGTGCACGGCGACACGGTGTACCTGCTGGCCACGGGCGGCTCGCTGGAGGCCGTCGGCCTGAACGCCGGCAAGCGGCGGTGGCACATCGAAACGTCCGTCAGCCGCGGCTCGGCCCCGGTCGGCGACGGTGCGCACGTCTACTTCACCGCGGCCGACGGACGCCTGCTGGCGTTCGACGCGCACGACGGACACCTCATCGGGCAGACCCGGCCGCGGCTCGGCGCCGACGCGGACAAGGTCACCGCGGAGCTGCCGGCACCGGTGGTCGTCGACGGCCACGTCTACGCCGCCGCTCCCGACGGAACGGTCTTCGGCGTCGGGGCGCGCAATCCGGCCGACTGGTGACGTGCAGAGGTGACTGGCAAAGGTGACTGGCAAAGGTGACTGGCAAAGGTGACTGGCAAAGGTGACTGACAAAAGGGGACCGACAAGGTGACTGACAAAGGGGCCGCCCCCGCCGGAGGCGGCCCCTTCCACGTGCGGCCTGGGTCAGCTTCTACGTGCGGGCTGGGTCAGCCCAGCTTGGTCACGTCGCGGACCGCGCCCTTGTCCGCGCTGGTCGCCATCGCGGCGTAGGCGCGCAGGGCGGCCGAGACCTTGCGGTCGCGGTTCCCGGGGGCGTAGACGCCGCCCAAGGCCTGCTCGCGGCGGGCCAGTTCGGCCTCGTCGACCAGCAGCTCGATCGTGCGGTTCGGGATGTCGATGCGGATGCGGTCGCCGTCCTGGACCAGGGCGATGGTGCCGCCGGAGGCCGCCTCGGGAGAGGCGTGGCCGATGGACAGACCCGATGTGCCGCCCGAGAAACGGCCGTCGGTGATCAGGGCGCAGGTCTTGCCGAGGCCGCGGCCCTTCAGGTACGAGGTCGGGTAGAGCATCTCCTGCATGCCGGGGCCGCCCTTGGGACCCTCGTAGCGGATGACGACGACGTCGCCGTCCCTGACCTCGTGGGTGAGGATGCGCTGGACGGCCTCCTCCTGGGACTCGCAGACGACCGCCGGGCCCTCGAAGGTCCAGATGGACTCGTCGACACCGGCCGTCTTGACCACACAGCCGTCCACGGCCAGGTTGCCCTTGAGGACCGCGAGGCCGCCGTCCTTGGAGTAGGCGTGCTCGACGGAGCGGATGCAGCCGCCCTCCGCGTCCTCGTCCAGGGCCTCCCAGCGCTCGGACTGGGAGAAGGCCTGGGCGGAGCGGACACAGCCCGGGGCGGCGTGCCAGAGCTCGACCGCCTCCGGGGACGGGGAGCCGCCGCGGACGTCCCAGGTCTTCAGCCAGTCGGCCAGGGACGGGCTGTGGACCGCGTGCACGTCCTCGTTGAGCAGGCCGGCGCGGTGCAGTTCGCCGAGCAGGGCCGGGATGCCGCCGGCGCGGTGCACGTCCTCCATGTAGTACGTGCGGTTCTTCGCGACGTTCGGGGCGACCTTCGCCAGGCAGGGGACGCGGCGCGAGACGGCGTCGATCTGCTCCAGGCCGAAGGGGACGCCCGCCTCCTGGGCGGCGGCCAGCAGGTGCAGGATCGTGTTGGTGGAGCCGCCCATCGCGATGTCCAGGGCCATGGCGTTCTCGAAGGCCTGGAAGGTGGCGATGTTGAGCGGGAGGACCGACTCGTCGTCCTGCTCGTAGTAGCGGCGGGTGAGGTCCATGACCGTGCGGGCCGCGTCGACGTAGAGCTGCTTGCGCGCGGTGTGGGTGGCGAGGACCGAGCCGTTGCCGGGCAGGGACAGGCCGATCGCCTCGGTCAGGCAGTTCATCGAGTTGGCCGTGAACATGCCGGAACAGCTGCCGCAGGTCGGGCAGGCGCTCTCCTCGATACGGAGGATGTCCTCGTCGGAGATCTTGTCGTTGACGGCGTCGGAGATCGCGTCGACCAGGTCGAGGGTGCGGACCGTGCCGTCCACGAGGGTGGCGCGGCCGGACTCCATCGGGCCGCCGGAGACGAAGACCGTCGGGATGTTCAGGCGCAGCGCCGCCAGCAGCATGCCCGGCGTGATCTTGTCGCAGTTGGAGATGCAGACCAGGGCGTCGGCGCAGTGGGCCTCCACCATGTACTCCACGCTGTCCGCGATCAGGTCGCGGGAGGGCAGGGAGTAGAGCATGCCACCGTGGCCCATGGCGATGCCGTCGTCCACGGCGATCGTGTTGAACTCGCGCGGGATGCCGCCCGCCTCCGTGATCGCCTCGCTGACGATCCGGCCGACCGGCTGCAGATGGGTGTGGCCCGGCACGAACTCGGTGAAGGAGTTCGCGACCGCGATGATCGGCTTCCGGCCGATGTCCGCACCGGGTACACCGGAGGCGCGCATCAGGGCGCGGGCGCCCGCCATGTTGCGGCCGTGGGTGACTGTGCGGGACCTCAGCTCGGGCATCGTCGCTCGCTCCTCGAATGACCATCTGGCAATGAGTCCAGAGACTTCTGGCTGTCTATGAGACTACGCCGCCACTCCAAGGGCTGGACACGGCTGTCCGGAATACGGGACGCGCGTTTCACCTGTCCGTGAGGTCACCGATCCGTGAGGTGATGCTGTACGACAGGGGCGACGCGCGCGATGATCTGCTCCAGGTCCGCCGACGCCAGCGGCTCCAGCTTG
Organism: Streptomyces roseochromogenus subsp. oscitans DS 12.976; assembly: GCF_000497445.1. Lineage (NCBI taxonomy): Bacteria > Bacillati > Actinomycetota > Actinomycetes > Kitasatosporales > Streptomycetaceae > Streptomyces > Streptomyces roseochromogenus. The sequence continues at coordinate 4,040,164 of NZ_CM002285.1, forward strand.
ATCACGTAGCGCATCATCGCCGTACCCACCAGCTGGGCGGCGGCCAGCTCGGCGCGCAGCTCGGGGTCCGGCAGATCCACCTGGGCGGCGATCCGGCGCAGCAGCTGGGCGGCGATCAGGCGGCGGAAGACGGCGGCCGCGGTGTCGTTGTTGACGGCCGAGCGGACGATGGCCAGCAGCGGGGTGCGGGTGGTGGGGTTCTCCCAGACACCGAAGACGAAGCGGGTCAGCCGCTCCCCCACCCCTTCCAGTGGGCCGTCGGCGACCGCGACCGGCGCGTCGAGCGCGGGCGCGAAGGCCACGGCGATGGCCGCCTCGAAGACCTGCTCCTTGGTGCCGAAGTAGTGGTGGACCAGCGCGGAGTCGACCCCGGCCGCCTTGGCGATGCCGCGGACGGACGTCTTCTCGTACCCGCGCTCGGAGAACTCCCCGCGGGCCGCGGTGAGGATGCGGTCGCGGGTGCCGGCGGACTCGGTGCGCGGCGGCCTGCCCCTTCGGCGGCCGGCCGGCTCGCCGGGCGACGGTGGCGTGCTCTCGGTCGGCGGCGTGTTCTTGGTCATCGGTACTCGCTCATGGCCGGGGCACCCGGACCGCCGACGCCAGGTGCTTGCGGGTGAAGGCCAGGGCCTCGGCGAGGTCGGCCTCGCGCTCGGCGGCGGACATCGCGCGGCGGGTGTTGACCTCGATGACGACATGGCCGTCGAAGCCGGAGAGGGTCAGGTGTTCCAGCAGCTCGGCGCAGGGCTGGGTGCCGCGGCCGGGCACCAGGTGCTCGTCCTTGGCCGAGCCCCGGCCGTCGGCGAGGTGCACATGGCCGAGGCGGTCGCCCATGCGGTCGATCATGTCCAGGGCGTCCGCGCGGGCGGTCGCGGTGTGGCTGAGATCGATCGTGAAGTGCCGGTAGTCGTGCTGGGTGACGTCCCAGTCGGGGGCGTAGGCGAGCATCTCGCGGTCCCGGTAGCGCCACGGGTACATGTTCTCTACCGCGAACCGTACGTCCGTCTCGTCCGCCATCCGCCAGATCCCGTCGACGAAGTCGCGCGCGTACTGCCGCTGCCAGCGGAAGGGCGGGTGTACGACGACGGTGGAGGCGCCCAGCTTCTCAGCGGCCGCCCGGGCGCGCTGCAGCTTGACCCAGGGGTCCGTCGACCAGACCCGCTGGGTGATCAGCAGGCAGGGGGCGTGGACCGCCAGGACCGGAATGCCGTGGTAGTCCGACAGGCGGCGCAGCGCCTCGATGTCCTGGCTGACCGGGTCGGTCCACACCATGACCTCGACGCCGTCGTACCCGAGGCGCGCGGCGACCTCGAAGGCCGTCGCCGTGGACTCCGGGTATACGGAGGCCGTCGACAGCGCGATACGCACGTCCGCGTCCCTTGCTTCAGCCACGTCCGTCACCTTAAGGGGTTGAGTGGCTCGGGTGTTGGGTGCCTATTCGCCGTTGTGACGTTCGCCATTTGCGGGTGCGGGTTCGTCGCGGTTGATCGGTCCCCCAAGTTCCGGGCTTCGCTCGAACCCGGGGGACCCCCATCGCGGCGGAGCCGCATATCGATACAGCCCCGCGCCCCTCAGGTTTCTAGTCCGAACCCATGTGATCAAGGCGCCGCAGGATCACGCCCTCCCTCAGGGCCCACGGACAGATCTCCAGGTTCTCGACGCCGAACAGGTCCATCGCGCCCTCGGCCACCAGGGCGCCGGCCAGCAGCTGGCCGGAGCGGCCCTCCGAGACTCCCGGGAGTTCGGCGCGCTGGTCGGCGGTCATTCCGGCGAGGCGCGGGACCCAGGCCTCCAGGGACTCACGTTTGAGTTCGCGCTGGACGTAGAGGCCGTCGGCGCTGCGGGCGGCGCCGGCGATGCGGGCGAGCTGCTTGAAGGTCTTGGAGGTGGCGACGACATGGTCGGGGATGCCGAGGCGGCTGAATTCGCCGACCGTGCGGGCGATCTCCGTACGTACATGGCGGCGCAACGTGCGCACGGCGTCGGGGGCGGGTGGGTCGCCGGGCAGCCAGCCGGCGGTGAGCCGCCCGGCGCCGAGCGGCAGCGAGACGGCGGCGTCCGGCTCCTCGTCTATGCCGTAGGCGATCTCCAGGGAACCGCCGCCGATGTCCAGGACCAGCAGCTTTCCGGCGGACCAGCCGAACCAGCGGCGGACCGCGAGGAAGGTCAGCCGGGCCTCCTCCGCGCCGGTGAGGACCTGGAGTCGTACGCCGGTCTCGTCGGCCACGCGCGCGAGGACGTCGTCGGCGTTGGTGGCCTCCCGGACGGCGGAGGTCGCGAACGGCAGCAGATCCTCGACGCCCTTGTCCTCGGCGGCCTGGAGCGCATCCCGTACCACGCCGACCAGCTTCTCCACGCCGTCGTCGCCGATGGCACCGCCGCCGTCGAGCAGTTGGGCAAGCCGAAGGTCGGCCTTGTGCGAATGTGCGGGCAGCGGGCGCGCGCCGGGGTGGGCGTCCACCACCAGGAGATGCACCGTGTTCGAACCCACGTCCAGGACACCGAGTCTCATATACGGAACGCTACTGCCAGATCGTCCGCCGACGGTCCCCGGAGCGGTCCTCGGCCACTTACCCTGGACACGTGCCAAAGACGAAAAAGGCGAAGGATCACAAATCCTCCAAGGAGTTGAAGGATTCCTCGCAGGCGACGGCGTCCGTGTCCAAGAAGTCCAAGAATTCCAAGAAGGCCCCGAAGATGAGCGACGAGAAGGGGCTCGACTTCGCGCGCGCCTGGGTGGAGTTTCCTGATCCTGCGGACGACGAGCAGGTCTTCCGCTGTGATCTGACATGGCTGACCTCTCGCTGGACCTGCATCTTCGGCAGCGGCTGCCAGGGCATTCAGGCGGGCCGCGCGGACGACGGGTGCTGCTCGCTGGGCGCGCACTTCTCGGACGAGGACGACGAGAAGCGGGTCGCCGGGCACGTGGCGCGGCTCACGCCGGAGATCTGGCAGCACCACGAGGAGGGCACGCGGAACGGCTGGGTCTCGGAGGACGACGAGGGCTCACGTCAGACCCGGCCCTTCCAGGGCTCGTGCATCTTCCAGAACCGGCCCGGTTTCGCGGGCGGCGCGGGCTGCTCGCTGCACATCCTCGCTCTGCGGGAGGGCCGGGAGCCGCTGGAGACCAAGCCGGACGTGTGCTGGCAGCTGCCGATCCGGCGGACGTACGACTGGATCGACCGCCCCGACGACACACGGGTCCTCCAGATCTCCATCGGCGAGTACGACCGCCGGGGCTGGGGTCCGGGCGGCCACGACCTGCACTGGTGGTGCACCTCGGCGACCTCCGCACACGGCGCGGGCGAGCCGGTGTACGTCTCCTACCGGGCCGAGCTGACCGAGCTGATGGGCAAGGCGGGGTACGACCGTCTGGTCGAGCTCTGCGAAGCACGACTGGCGTCGCAGCTGCCGCTCCTCGCCCCTCACCCCGCCGACCCGACCCCGTAACTCCACCCCTCCCTTTCCCACCCCCCGTCTCGGTCGGCTGAAAGGGCACCGAGGGGGGCGACGCCCGGGTGCCTCCCGGGGGAGGGCGAGACCGACTGTCGCGTGCCAGGGGCGAGAGCCGCGATCAGGGACCGGCTCGCGCGTCCCGAGGTAAGAACCGACAGCCGCGTCCAGGCGCCGCCGGCACGGTCCCAGGGCCGCAGGCAAGGTCCGACCGCCACTTGCCGGGGGCAGCGGCAAGATCCGGCGACGGCATGCCGGGGGCAGCGGCACGGTCCGACCGCCGCGTCCCAGGGCCGCCAGCACGGTCCGACCGCCACTTGCCGGGGGCAGCGGCAAGGTCCGGCGGCTGCATACCGGGGGGGCAGCGGCAAGACCCGACGACCGCATGCCGGGGGCTCCGCCGGACCCACGCCAGCGTCTCGGACCTGGCCCCCCGATCAGCCGCCCCACCCCATGCCCCTCCCACATCCCGCCTCTCCAAGCCCCACCCCCAGCCGCCAGAAGGACTAGCCGTCCCGGACCAGACGCTCCCGATCAGCCGCCCACACCCGATACCCCTCCCAAAGCCCACCCCCAAGCCCCACCCCTAGCCGCCAGAAGGGCTAGGCGTCTCGGAGTTGGTCGGGGACTGAGTCGGGGGTGGGGAGTCGGAGGATGGAGGTGGGGTTGTGGGGGTGGGGGGCGGGGTCGAGGTGGTTGGGGGTGGGGACTGGGTGGTCGGTGGGGGTGTGGGGGGTTGGGTGGGAGTGGTGGGTGGGGTGGAGGAAGGGGGCGGGGACGTGGGGTGGTGGGTCGGGGCCGTGCCGTAGCCGTCGATGGAGACCACCGTGCCGGCCGGGGAGATCGCCACCTGCGCGCGCCAGAAGCCGGAGGGCTCGCGGAGGTGGTCGACGTACATCTTGATCGTCAACGTTTCGCCGGGGGCGAGGGTTCCCGCGGACCGGCTGAAGTAGAGCCAGGGCGCCGAGGTGGAGGCGGACCAGCGGACCGGGGCCGTGCCGGAGGCGGTTAGGGTGATCAGCGTGGTGTCACCGTCGTGCGCGGCGCTGACATCGACCCGCCCGGAGCCCTTGTCGCCCGCCCCGGAGACGCTGACGACCTCCACGGAGACGTCCGCCTTGCCGTCCTGGCCGATGTGCGCGCCGGGCTTCACGCGCGCGTTCCCGGCGTTCTCGTAACCGCCGGCCGGGTCGCCGCCGAGGGCATCGGGGCCCTCCGCCTCGCGCGCGGTGGCCGAGGGGCCGTCCCCCTCCGCCGTCGGGGCACCCCGGTAGGCAGCCCACAGGGCCAGGACGGGGGCGGCCACCACCGTGGCCACGACCGTCGTCGTCACCGCACGCGCGCGCAGCCGGTCCCGGCGGGCCGCGCGGTCCTTGGGGTCCATCGGGAAGCCACGCCGGTCGAAGCGGGGTGCCGCGACGCCACGCGCGCGTGAGTGGTGCGCCAGAGCAACGTGCAGTGCCGCGCGAGGGGCTTCGAGGACGGGCAGCTCGGCCGGGGTGACCGTGGCGCCGGGCCAGCGGCCGGGGACGGCTCGCTCGGCGGTACGGCGACAGCACGGGCAGTCGTCCACGTGCCGGACCAGCTCGCGGCGCAGGGCCGTACTGAGGACCAGCCGGCTGTCCCCCGTGAGGTGGGCCACGCTGGGACAACCGCCGGTCTCGACGACGGCGAGGGCCGCGCGGGTGCGCTCGACCTCGCAGGCGGCCGTGGCCAGCAGGTCGCGCGCGGCGGCGGGTTCCATGCCGAGTACGGCGCCGACCTCGTGCGCGGCCAGGTGGTGGCGGACGGCCAGCTCCAGGGCCTCGCGCTGCTCGGGGGTCGTACCGGCCGCCTCCGGCCAGGCCAGCAGGGACAGTTCGCTGCGGCGCTGCTCCTGGACCTCCGGGGCCACGGTCTGCTCGGGGACCCGGCTCGCGGCCGCGGAGCGGCCCGCCGCGTGGGTGGCCTGACGTTTCTGCTTGGCCTCGGCCAGCTTGCGCAGGCACGCCCAGCGGGCCAGCGCGTACAGCCAGGCCCTGCGGTCGCCGGCGGCCTCGGGGACGCGGTGTCCGCGCCGCTCGGCCAGGGCGAGGACGTCGCCGAGGGCGTCGGTGGCCGCGTCGTGGTCGCACAGGACCGACAGACAGTAGGTGAACAGCCCGTCCAGGTACGGCTCGTAGCGGGCCGGCGGCCGTTGGGCGAGGGTGCGCCCGGGGACGCGGTCGCGCCCCTCCCGCGCCTCTCGTGCGGCACGCGCCTCGCGGTGCGCCCAGTGCGTGCCGCTGGTGCGGGTGGTGGTCTCCGGGCTACTGCTCATCACCTGTGCGACCGTAGGCGGCTGCGGAGTGCCCCTTCTCTAACCTTGAGCACTTTTAATCCGTACGGGTGAAACGATCCCTCATAAGGGGACAGGAACCCTTTGTTCCATGGCTCGATCCCGACGGGTCATGGCCGATACTGGTTCACCCACCCACGGCCAGTTCATCGCACGGATGGCCCGTTCATCCCATGGATGACTCGTTCATCCCACAGACGGCCCGTTCATCCGACCGACGGCCCAGGGAGACCTTTCGGCGGTCCGGGGAGACCCTTCGGCGACCCGGGGACCGATTGTCAGTGGTGCGGGCTACGGTTTCCGCATGGCTGCCCGTACCAAGACCACCAAGGACCGCCCGTCCTACCGCTGCACCGAGTGCGGCTGGCAGACGGCCAAGTGGCTCGGCCGCTGCCCCGAATGCCAGGCCTGGGGCACGATCGAGGAGTACGGCGCGCTCACGGTCCGTACGACGGCACCCGGCCGCGTCACCACCTCCGCGGTCCCCATCGGCCAGGTCGACGGCCGGCAGGCCACCGCCCGCACGACCGGCGTGCCCGAGCTGGACCGGGTGCTCGGCGGCGGCCTGGTGCCCGGTGCGGTCGTGCTGCTCGCCGGCGAGCCCGGCGTCGGCAAGTCCACGCTGCTGCTGGACGTGGCCGCCAAGTCCGCGAGCGCCGAGCACCGCACGCTCTATGTCACCGGTGAGGAGTCCGCGAGCCAGGTGCGGCTGCGCGCGGACCGTATCGGCGCCCTGCACGACGAGCTGTATCTGGCCGCCGAGACCGACCTGTCCGCTGTCCTCGGCCACCTGGACGAGGTGAAGCCGTCCCTGCTGATCCTCGACTCGGTGCAGACGGTCGCCTCCCCGGAGATCGAGGGCGCGCCCGGCGGCATGGCGCAGGTGCGGGAGGTGGCGGGAGCGCTGATCCGCGCCTCCAAGGACCGCGGCATGTCCACGCTGCTGGTGGGCCATGTCACGAAGGACGGCGCGATCGCCGGCCCGCGCCTGCTGGAGCACCTCGTGGACGTCGTGCTCCACTTCGAGGGCGACCGGCACGCGCGTCTCCGTCTCGTCCGGGGTGTGAAGAACCGCTACGGCGCCACGGACGAGGTCGGCTGCTTCGAGCTGCACGACGAGGGCATCACGGGCCTCGCAGACCCGAGCGGGCTTTTCCTGACACGTCGGGACGAACCGGTCCCGGGCACCTGTCTGACCGTCACCCTGGAGGGCCGCCGCCCGCTGGTGGCCGAGGTCCAGGCGCTGACCGTGGACTCCCAGATCCCCTCCCCGCGGCGTACGACCTCGGGCCTGGAGACCTCGCGCGTGTCGATGATGCTGGCCGTCCTGGAGCAGCGCGGCCGGATCAGCGCGCTCGGCAAGCGGGACATCTACTCCGCGACGGTGGGCGGGGTGAAGCTGTCGGAGCCGGCCGCCGACCTCGCGGTCGCGCTGGCGCTGGCCTCCGCCGCCAGTGACACCCCGCTGCCGAAGAATCTGGTGGCCATCGGCGAGGTGGGCCTCGCGGGCGAGGTCAGACGGGTCACGGGCGTGCAGCGCAGGCTCGCAGAGGCGCACCGGCTGGGCTTCACGCACGCGCTCGTGCCGACCGATCCGGGCAAGGTGCCGCCCGGCATGAAGGTCCTGGAAGTGGCCGACATGGGGGACGCGCTGCGGGTGCTGCCACGCTCGCGTCGCCGAGAGGCCCCACGGGAGGCGGAGGAGCGCCGGTAGACTTTGCGCAGGTCTCGCCCGTCCGTACGAACCGAGTGCGGGTACGGGAGCGCGTCAGAACCTGCGACCGGAGGAGTGCAGTGGCAGCCAACGACCGGGCAGCAGCTCCCGGAAAGTCCGGTGGGAGTGCCGGTTCCGATGGCCTGATGCGCGCCTCGCTGAGCGCCGTGGCTCCCGGTACGGCCCTGCGTGACGGCCTCGAGCGCGTTCTGCGCGGCAACACCGGCGGGCTCATCGTCCTCGGCTCCGACAAGACGGTCGAGGCGATGTGCACGGGCGGTTTTGTCCTGGATGTCGAGTTCACCGCGACCCGGCTGCGGGAGCTGTGCAAGCTCGACGGCGGCATCGTGCTCTCCTCCGACCTGTCGAAGATCCTGCGCGCCGGAGTGCAGCTGGTGCCGGACCCGACGATCCCGACGGAGGAGACGGGCACCCGGCACCGCACGGCGGACCGGGTCAGCAAGCAGGTCGGCTTCCCCGTGGTCTCCGTCTCCCAGTCGATGCGGCTGATCGCCCTCTACGTCGACGGTCAGCGCCGCGTCCTGGAGGACTCGGCGGCGATCCTGTCCCGGGCGAACCAGGCGCTGGCCACGCTGGAGCGGTACAAGCTGCGCCTGGACGAGGTGGCCGGCACGCTGTCGGCGCTGGAGATCGAGGACCTGGTGACGGTGCGGGACGTGTCCGCCGTCGCGCAGCGGCTGGAGATGGTCCGCCGTATCGCCACCGAAATCGCCGAATACGTGGTCGAACTGGGCACGGACGGGCGGCTTCTCGCGCTCCAGCTGGAGGAGTTGATCGCCGGGGTCGAGCCCGACCGTGAGCTGGTCGTCCGGGACTATGTCCCCGAGCCGACGGCGAAGCGGTCCCGTACGGTCGAGGAGGCGCTGTCCGAGCTGGACGCGCTGAGCCATGCGGAGCTGCTGGAACTCGGCACGGTGGCGCGTGCGCTGGGCTATACCGGGTCGCCGGAGACGCTGGACTCCGCGGTGTCCCCACGGGGCTTCCGGCTGCTGGCGAAGGTTCCGCGCCTTCCGGGCGCGATCATCGACCGGCTGGTCGAGCATTTCGGGGGCCTGCAGAAGCTACTCGCCGCCAGCGTGGATGATCTGCAGACCGTGGACGGTGTGGGAGAGGCGCGCGCGAGGAGCGTGCGGGAGGGTCTGTCCCGGTTGGCCGAGTCGTCCATCCTGGAGCGGTACGTCTGAGTTCCGGCCGGGCGCCCAATGGCTCGGGGGGCGTGGTGGTCTTGCGGGTCCATGGTGGCTGCTCGCGCGGTTCCCCGCACCCCTCAGGCAGGCAAGCCGCAGCGTGCTTTTAGGAGCGCGTGGAACTGCCCGAACGCCCCCGCACACCCGCACCCGGCGACGAACCCGCGCCGCCCCCGTCCTCAGTCCGCCGACAGCACGAACGAAGCGCGTACCTTCCCGAACCCCGGCGCCTTCGCCTCCAGCAGATACGTACCGGCCTGCGCCGAACGCCCGGTGGGAGTGGGCGTCGCACACTGGGGCGCGCTCGGCCTGCGGTCCCACTTCACCGTGTACGTGATGCTCTGGCCCGCCGGCACCCGGAACACCAGGTTCCCGGGGCCCTGCGGGCAGTCGGCCGAGGACCAGAACGGGTTGCTTCCGTCGGACGGCGTGATGGTCAACACCGTGCTCCTGGGCCCGAGATCGACCTTGCAGTCCGTGGGCGAGCCGTTCTTCGCGGTGAGTTCGAAGGTCGGCGTCTGGTCCGGCGAGTAGGAGTTGTGCAGACTGCGCAGAGTCAACGCCACTGCGGAGGACGTGCAGTTGGGGAGCGAGGAGGACGCCGGGAGCGTGTCGCCCGTACCGACGTCGCCACCGGAGCCCGAACCGGAGCCGCCGCCCGAGCCGTCACCGGACCCGGAGGACCCGCTGTCGGCGCCGGAGGCGGAACCGCTCCCGCTGGAGTCCCCGCCGCTCGACTCGTCGCGCCCGCCCGGGTGTTGGCTGATCGCGGGACCGGACGAGGACGGCCCCGGCGTGATCGTGTGCGCGGGATTCTTGCCGTTGGACGCCTCGGCGTTCTTCTTGCCGCCCCCGCCGCCGGCGGTCGCGATCCAGGTGATCAGCAGTGCCAACAGGGCCACCACGGACAGCAGTACGACCCTCCTTCGCCAGTAGATGGAGGAGGGAAGCGGCCCGACCGGATTGCGCAGAGAACCCACGGCCCAAACCTTACGAGAGATACCCGCGCTTGCTTGCGTCACCCGCCGCTCGGGCGGCAACTTTTCCGGATCATCATCCCGGTAACTGCCGTCAGCGGTGCGGCCCTTCACAGATCACGACACTGAGTGACCGCGCCGTCACCGGCCACGGGCGCCTGGCCGTGGGAGGATCGGAAGGCCATGACTGAGACGCTGCACACCCCTGTGATCGCCTGGTTCGACGCCCACGCCCGCGACCTCCCCTGGCGCCGCCCGGAGGCGGGCCCGTGGGGTGTGATGGTCAGCGAGTTCATGCTGCAGCAGACCCCGGTCAGCCGGGTGCTGCCCGTCTATGAGGAGTGGCTGGCCCGCTGGCCGCGCCCCGCCGGCCTCGCGAAGGAGGCACCGGGCGAGGCGGTGCGCGCCTGGGGCCGGCTCGGCTACCCGCGCCGGGCGCTCAGGCTGCACGGAGCCGCCGTAGCCATAACGGAACGGCACGGCGGGGACGTACCGACGGAGCACTCACAGCTGCTGGCGCTGCCCGGCATCGGCGAGTACACGGCGGCCGCGGTGGCGTCGTTCGCGTATGGGCAGCGGCACGCGGTGCTGGACACGAATGTGCGCCGGGTCTTCGCGCGGGCGGTGACGGGGGTGCAGTACCCGCCGAACGCGACGACGGCCGCCGAGCGGCGCCTGGCCCGTGAGCTGCTGCCGGAGGACGAGAAGACGGCCGCGCGCTGGGCCGCCGCCTCGATGGAGCTGGGCGCGCTGGTGTGCACGGCGAAGAACGAGGGGTGCGGGCGGTGCCCGATCGCCGCGCAGTGCGCCTGGCGGCTGGCCGGCAAGCCGGAGCACGCGGGGCCGCCGCGCCGGGGCCAGACGTACGCGGGTACGGACCGGCAGGTGCGCGGCAAGCTGCTGGCGGTGCTGCGGGAGGCACACGCGCCGGTGCCGCAGTCGGTGCTGGACCGGGTGTGGCACGAGCCGGTGCAGCGCGCCCGCGCGCTCGACGGGCTTGTCGCGGACGGTCTGGTGGAGCCGCTGCCGGGCGGTCTGTATCGACTGCCGTTGAGCTGACGGACAGCCAAGTCACAGCCTTGGGGGCTCTGTTACGGAGCCATTAGCCCGACAAAGGCCCACAGAAAGGGACATATCAACCAGCCTGCTTACCCCGCTCCCACGGTCGTTACACAACCGACGGATAGCCGATTGCTAGCCGAAGGCTGGATCGGACAACGCCGTGACAACCACTCCGTAGTTTCTTCTCCGTGCCCGGCAGACCACCGGACACGGGGATGCGGAACTTCAGGCACGGGGCCGGAGTACACGGGGAATGGAGGCGGTTGATCATGGCGCAGGGCGAGGTGCTCGAATTCGAGGAGTACGTCCGCACCCGGCAGGACGCGCTGCTGCGCAGCGCCCGCCGACTGGTGCCGGACCCCGTCGACGCCCAGGACCTGCTGCAGACGGCGCTGGTGCGCACGTACGGCCGCTGGGAGGGCATCGCCGACAAGCGGCTCGCCGACGCCTATCTGCGCCGTGTCATGATCAACACCCGTACGGAGTGGTGGCGAGCGCGCAAGCTGGAGGAGGTCCCGACCGAGCAGCTGCCGGACGCGTCCGTGGACGACTCCACCGAGCAGCACGCCGACCGGGCTCTGCTGATGGACGTCATGAAGGTGCTCGCACCGAAGCAGCGCAGTGTCGTGGTACTGCGACACTGGGAGCAGATGTCCACGGAGGAGACGGCCGCGGCCCTCGGCATGTCGGCCGGTACGGTCAAGAGCACGCTGCACCGGGCGCTCGCCCGGCTCCGGGAGGAGCTGGAGGCCCGCGATCTGGACGCACGCGCGCTGGAGCGTGAGGAGCGGGAGCGTTGCGCGGCCTGACCGGGGCCGGGCCCGACCGGGCCCGAGGCAGTTCACAGGCGGTGATCGCGGTGGGGGCCGTGCTCGCCGCCGTCGCCCTTTTCGTCGCCGCGTGCGGTACGGGGGGCACGGGCGCCCGGGACGAGGGCCCGGCCCATGCGTCGGCGGTCGCGGGAGCCGTCGCCTCCCCCTCGCCCAGCGCATCCGGAGGCTTCCGGCGGGTGGACGCCGTCTCACTGATCAAGAAGGACCCGAAGGTCTCCACGACGGTCAAGCGCGAGCTGGAGCCGTGCAGCGCCGACGAGTACCCGGTCGAGGTCTCCTACGGCTATCTGACCGGCGGATCCGTCAACGACATCCTCGTCAACGTGTCGACCTGCGGTGACTTGGTGGGCATCGCCACGTATGTGTACCGGGATGTCGACGGTTCGTACGAGAATGTCTTCAAGGCGGAGGAGTCGCCGGTCTACGCAGAGATCGACGGCTCCGACCTGACCGTGACCAAGCAGGTGTACGACACGGACGATCCGGTGTCGAACCCGTCAAAGGAGACGGTGACCACGTACACCTGGAAGGCGGGCCGGTTCGCCCAGAAGGACATACACGAGACCGACTACAGCAAGGTCGGCTCCGGCGACGCCGCGACGCCCGCGCCGGACAACTGACCCCCCACAGCACACCACGAGGACTGAGAGCACCGGGATGGCAGACCAGACCCACGTTCTGTTCGTCGAGGACGACGACGTCATCCGTGAAGCCACCCAGCTCGCCCTGGAGCGGGACGGCTTCGCGGTCACGGCCATGCCCGACGGTCTGTCGGGCCTGGAGGCGTTCCGGGCCAACCGCCCCGACATCGCTCTGCTGGACGTCATGGTCCCCGGTCTGGACGGGGTCAGCCTGTGCCGTCGTATCCGGGACGAGTCGACCGTTCCGGTGATCATGCTGTCGGCGCGCGCCGACTCCATCGACGTCGTCCTCGGCCTGGAGGCGGGCGCCGACGACTATGTGACCAAGCCGTTCGACGGTGCCGTGCTGGTCGCGCGGATCCGGGCCGTGCTGCGCCGCTTCGGGCACGCGGGCGGCAGCGACCGGACCGAGACCGCCGAGGAAACGGTGACCGGTGGCGTGCTCACCTTCGGGGACCTGGAGATCGACACCGAGGGCATGGAGGTGCGCCGGGCCGGAGCGCCGGTGGCCCTCACCCCGACCGAGATGCGGCTGCTGCTCGAGTTCTCCTCGGCGCCGGGCACCGTGCTCTCCCGCGACAAGCTGCTGGAGCGCGTGTGGGACTACGGCTGGGGCGGGGACACCCGGGTTGTCGACGTGCATGTGCAGCGGCTGCGGCAGAAGATCGGCCAGGACCGGATCGAGACGGTCCGCGGCTTCGGCTACAAGCTGAAGGCCTGAGCGGGGCGGTAATGCGGGGGTTTCTTCGGTATCCGGTCCGGCGCATGGAGCGCGCGGGCCTGCACACCGGGCTCAGATGGAAGCTCAGCGCGGCGATCGCGCTGGTGGCCGGGCTGGTGGCGATCGCGCTGAGCCTGGTCGTGCACAACGCGGCCCGGGTCTCGATGCTCGACAACGCACGTGACCTGGCCAATCAGCGCGTCCAGATCGCGCAGCGCAACTACGAGCTGAACCGACGGCCGAACTTCCCCAACATCAAGCTCGACGACCCCGAGCTGCCGTCGGCGCTGCGCGAGAAGGCCGAGCAGGGCCGCAAGGCCAGCGACGTCATCGACAGCGGCGGGGTGCCGGACATCTGGGCGGCCGTGCCGACCAAGGACGGGCATGTGCTCTCCCTGCACAGCCATATGCCGGACCGTTCCACCGATGTGCTGAAGGATCTCGACCAGGCGCTGGTCATCGGCTCCGTGGCGGTCGTGTTCGGCGGCAGCGCGCTCGGTGTACTGATCGGAGGGCAGCTGTCCGGGCGGCTGCGCAAGGCGGCGGCCGCCGCGAACCAGGTCGCCAAGGGCGAGACCGACGTCCGGGTGCGGGAGGCCATCGGCGGGGTCGTACGGGACGAGACCGATGATCTCGCGCGCGCGGTGGACGCCATGGCGGACGCGCTGCGGCAGCGGCTGGAGGCCGAGCGGCGGGTCACCGCCGACATCGCGCACGAACTGCGCACCCCGGTGACGGGTCTGCTCACGGCAGCCGAACTCCTGCCCCCCGGCCGGCCGACGGAGCTGGTCCTGGACCGGGCGAAGGCGATGCGCACGCTCGTCGAGGACGTGCTGGAGGTGGCCCGCCTCGACGGCGCATCGGAGCGGGCCGAGCTGCAGGACATCATGCTGGGCGAGTTCGTCGCCCGGCGCGTGGCCGCCAAGGACCCGGAGATCGCCGTACGGGTGGTGCACGAGTCGGAGGTCACGACCGATCCGCGCCGCCTGGAGCGGGTGCTGTTCAACCTGCTCGCCAACGCCGCCCGGCACGGCCGGCCGCCGATCGAGGTGACCGTCGAGGGCCGGGTGATCCGGGTCCGCGACCACGGTCCCGGCTTCCCGGAGGAGCTGCTCGCCGAGGGGCCGAGCCGCTTCCGCACCGGCAGCATGGACCGCGCCGGTACGGGCCACGGGCTCGGTCTGACCATCGCGGCGGGCCAGGCCCGGGTGCTCGGCGCCCGGCTCACGTTCCGCAACGTACGCCCTGCCGGAGCCCCCGCCGAGATTCCCGCGGAGGGCGCGGTGGCCGTGCTCTGGCTCCCGGAACACGCCCCGACCAACACGGGCAGCTATCCGATGCTGCCGCTGTCGGGAGGCGCGTCCTGAGCCACTACCTGATCCGCTACCTGAGGAGCGAGTCCGTGAGCCGGTCGGCGGCGGCCTCGTCGAGCGGGGCGTGGCCGAGCAGGAAGCGGTACCAGAAGAACCCGTAGAACTGGTCGACCAGCAGGTCCAGATCCCGGTCGGCGGCCAGTTCCCCCCGCTCGCGGCCCCGTTCGAGCACCGCTCGTACCGCGGCCCTGCGGGACTGCGTGAACACCCGCATCAGCTCGGCCAGATGCGCGTCCCGGGCCGCCTCCCGGACGAGGGTGCGCAGCGCGGGCGCGGACGGCCGCCGCTGGGAGGCCTCGAACGTGGCGACCGCATATGCGCGCAGGTCCGCGCGGAGGTTCCCGGTGTCCGGCGCGGGCACGTCCTGGGCGGCGCGGTCGGTGAGCGCGTCCAGCAGGACCGCGCCCTTCGACGGCCACCAGCGATAGAGGGTCTGTTTTCCGACTCCGGCCGCCCGCGCGATGGTCTCCACGCTCACCGGGGCGCCGTCGGCGTCTGCCAGCAGCTCCAGCGCGGCGTCGAGGATCGCCCGGCGCGCCGCCTCGTTACGACGGCGGCCGGTGTGCGGACGGGGTTCGTTGCTGTCGTGCACCGGCCCATCCTCTCCGAGTCCCGGCGGCTTACGCTGCCTGAAACACCTTGACGAGACTACCGGTCTCGGTAAGTCTTTAACGAGACCAGCGTTCTCGACAAAGAGCAAAGAGTCAGGAGAGAGCCACTCATGAGCACTCCGAACAGCCCTGTGCACGCCCTCGCAGGACAGCGCGTCGTCGTCATGGGCGGCAGCTCCGGCATCGGCGAGGCGGCGGCCGCGTTCTTCGCGGCGGACGGTGCGGAGGTGGTCATCACCGGCCGCGACCAGGACCGCCTCGACGCCGCGGCGGGCCGGGTCGGCGGCAAGGTCTCGGCGTACCGGGTGGACGGGGCGGACCGCGCCGCGGTGGACGCCTTCTTCGCGGGCTCCGGGCCCGTCGACCACCTGGTCGTCGCGCTCAGCGGCGGCAAGGGCGGCGGCCCCTTCGCCGAGCTGGACCTGGCCGAGCTGGCAGCGGGCTTCGACGGCAAGTTCTGGCCGCACGTCCAGGTGCTCCAGGCCGCCCTGCCCGCCCTGCGCCGCGACGGCTCGGTGACGCTGGTGACCGCCGCCTCCGCCCGCGCCGCCCTGCCCGGCACCGCCGGCCTCGCAGCGATCAACGGCGCCCTGGAGGCGATGGTCCCGCCCCTCGCCGTCGAACTGGCCCCGCTGCGCATCAACGCGGTCTCACCCGGCGTCGTCGACACGCCTTGGTGGCAGGGCGTACCGGCCGAACAGCGCCGGACCCTCTTCGACGGCTTCGCCGCGATCACCCCCGTCGGCCGCGTCGGCCGCCCGGAGGACATCGCCCGCGCGATCCATATGCTGGCGGCCAACGACTTCGTGACCGGTGTGGTGCTGGAGGCGACGGGAGGCGCGACGCTGGCGACGGGACGTTGACGCGCGCCCCGAAGCCGACGGCACTTCAACTCCTCAGGGGCGCGAGGCTGTGTCCGATCTGCAACGCGCCCCGAGCTACCAGGCACTCAGCAAGCCCAGTCCCGCTCCACATCCAGCCCGCCCTCACGGCGCTGCGTGAAGGAGAACCAGTTCCCGGAGTCGTCCCGGAACAGCGCCTCCGTGCCGTACGGCCGCTCCTGCGGCTCCTGCAGGAACTCCACCCCACGTTCCTTGAGCTTCTTGTAGTCACCGTGGATGTCATCGGTCGCCAGCACACCCGCACCGAGTGCCCCCTTGGCGACAAGCTTCCGCATCATCTCGGCGGACTCGGGGTCCATCGCCGGCGGCCCCGGCACCATGAGCGTCAGCTCCACGTCGGGCTGGCCCGGGGCGCCGACGGTGAGCCAGCGCATACCGCCCTCCCCCATGGTCATGTCCGTACGGACCTCCAGGCCCAGCTTCTCGGTGTAGAACTCCTTGGCCCGGTCCTGGTCGAGGACCCAGACGGTCGTGATGGCAAGCCCCTTGATCATGGCTCTGCTCTCCTGTCGGCGTTGCTGATGACGCTGGCGGTGCTGTCCGCCGGGGCGGACGCCTCTTCGCCACCGTAGGCAGCGGCGGCCCCGGAGCGCTTCTCCGATCTTGCGGTACTGAATCCGCCGGCCCAGAGCATGGCGTAGCAGCCGGGTATCAGGGAGGCGCCGCGGCCCACATGCCGGGCGCGGTACGCGCTCGGGGTGAGCCCGGTGCGAGCCTTGAAGCGGGCGGAGAACGTGCCGAGGCTGCTGAAGCCGACGAGCGTGCAGATCTCGGTCACGGTGAGGTTGGCACAGCGCAGCATCTCCTCGGCCCGCTCGATCCGCCGGTGGGTCAGATACTGGCCGGGTGTCTCGCCGTAGACGTCCTTGAAGGCGCGCAGGAAATGAAACCGCGAGTACCCGGCACACGCGGCCAGCGCGCCCAGATCGAGACCGGGGTCCGCCCAGTCCCGGTCCATGGCGTCCTTGGCCAGACGCAGCCGCCGCAGTTTGTCCATGCAGCCGATGGTGACATGGAGCACTGACATCGACTCCTGCCAGCGCAAACACCACAAACGCCCGCCTCTCGACCAAGCGAGACGGGCGAGCAAGTGGGCAAAAGGAGCAAGCGGGCAAAAGAAGACCCCGGGGCGGACACCAACCGGGGTCTTCAGTTCAGGCGCAGCTCGGATCAGGCATCGCTCAGACGGTTTCGGCGACCTGCACCGGAGCCACATCGCCGACGCTCTCCGCCGGAGGATTCCCGCTCTTGAGCGGAACCTCCTTCACGAACAGCGCGGCGGCCAGTGTGATCACCGCGACCCCCGCGCCCAGCAGGAATGCCGAGTGCGTACCGGCGGACACCGCGTGCTGGTAGGCCTCCCGTGCCACGGCGGGGAGCTTCGCCAGGCTCTTCGCGTCCAGCTGCGCGGACTTCTCGGTGACGCCCTTGCCCAGCGCGCCGGCCCGCTCGGCCATGACGTGCTTGACCCGGTCGTTGAACAGCGCGCCCATGATGGCGACACCGAAGGAGGAGCCCAGCGTACGGAACAGGGTCGTGGACGAGGAGGCCACGCCCATGTCCTTCATCTCCACGCTGTTCTGCGCCACCAGCATGGTGATCTGCATCATGCAGCCCATGCCCAGGCCCAGCACCGCCATGTAGAGACCCGAGGTGAAACGGGTCGTACCCGTGTCCATCAACGACAGCAGATACAGCCCGGCGATCATCAGCGCACCGCCGGCGATCGGGAAGATCTTGTAGCGGCCGCTCTTGGTGGTGACCCGGCCCGCGACCGTCGAGGTCACGAGCATCGCGCCGAGCATCGGCAGGAGCAGCAGACCGGAGTTGGTCGCGGAGGCGCCCTGCACCGACTGCTGGTACAGCGGCAGATAGAGCGTGGCGCCGAACATCACGAAGCCGGTGATGAAGCCGATGACCGACATCAGGGTGAAGTTGCGGCTCCTGAACATGTGCAGCGGCACCACCGGCTCGACGGCCCTGGTCTGCCAGAACACGAACCCGATCAGCGCGGCGACGCCGATGCCGATCAGTTCCATGATCCGCGCGGAGGTCCAGGCGTACTGGGTGCCGCCCCAGGTGGTGACCAGCACGATCGCCGTGATGCCGACGGTCAGCAGCAGGACACCCCAGTAGTCGATGCGCGCCCGCGCCCGCTTCTTCGGCAGGTGCAGCACCGCGCCGACCAGCGCCAGGGCCACGACACCCAGCGGCAGGTTGATGTAGAAGGACCAGCGCCAGCCCCAGTTGTCGGTGATGGTGCCGCCGACCAGCGGGCCGCCGATCATCGCCAGCGCCATGACGCCGGCCATCATGCCGGTGTACTTGCCCCGCTCCCGCGGCGGGATCAGATCGCCGATGATCGCCATGACGCCGACCATCAGACCGCCGGCGCCGAGACCCTGCACGGCCCGGAAGCCGATGAGTTCGCCCATGTTCTGGGCCATGCCACTGAGCGCCGAGCCGATCAGGAAGAGGACGATCGAGCTGAGGAAGGCGCCCTTGCGCCCATACATGTCACCGAGCTTGCCCCAGACCGGGGTGGAGGCCGCGGTGGCCAGGGTGTAGCCGGTGACCACCCAGGACAGGTGCTCCAGGCCGCCCAGCTCGCCCACGATCGTCGGCATCGCCGTACCCACGATCATGTTGTCCAGCATCGCGAGCATCATCGCGATCATGAGCGCGAGCAGGACCACTCGCACACTCTTGGGCCGTTTGCCCCCCAGTTTGCCCTCCTGTTTACTCTCCGCGACGATCTCGACCGTGTCCGCCATCTCTTCTCACTCCCCCTGCGGCTCCACTTACTTGCCGCCCGGCTAGTTCACTACACTAGGAAAGTAGACCTGTTACTAGCCGGGCGTCAAGTAAGTTTCCGCGTGAGCGCGAGGAGTACGAGGATGGGCGTCACCATGGACGGCACCAAGCAGCAGCGCCGCGGTAACACCCGCCAGCGCATTCAGGACGTGGCGCTCGACCTCTTCGCGGAGCAGGGCTACGAGAAGACCTCCCTGCGCGAGATCGCCGAGCGTCTCGACGTCACAAAGGCAGCCCTGTACTACCACTTCAAGACGAAGGAAGAGATCATCGTCAGCCTCTTCGAGGATCTGACGAGGCCGATCGAGGAACTCATCGAGTGGGGTCGCAGCCAGCCGCACACACTGCAGACCAAGCAGGAGATGGTGCGGCGCTACAGCCGCATCCTGGCCGACGCCGAGCCGTTCTTCCGCTTCATGCACGACAACCAGGGCACGGTCCGGGACCTGCGCATCGGCGACGCCTTCAAGGACCGGATGCGCGGCATGCGGGACATCTTCATCGACCCGGAGGCACCGCTCATCGACCAGGTCCGCTGCGTCAGCGCGATGTTCACGCTGCACGCGGGCATGTTCGTGATGCAGGACCTGGAAGGCGACTTCGAGGAGCGGCGCGAGGCCGTCCTCGAAGTCGCCCTGGGCCTCGTCACCCAGGCCCACGAACACGCCGGCGAGAACTGACTCAGGACGAGGGCCGGCTCAGCGGGCCGGAGAAGTTGCCGGTGGAGCCGGACAGGCCGATACGCCGGCCGGTCTTGACGTTCTGGCTGGCGTTGACGTCGGTCCGGGAAGAACGGGGCGTGGCGCGCTGGAACAGCGAAACCTCATGGACCCGGGACCGGAACCGCCACCCGGTGAACGGACGTTCAACCGAGCAGCCACCCCTTGGCAGCCGAGCACTCGGTCCGCCCGGCACCCACGTAAATGTGACGCACACCTCTGGTCACCTACCAACCAGTAACCCTACGGTTCCCCTCGCGCCACCCTCGCCTCAGATCATGCCCCTGACATTTCAGTCGCGTGTACGGACGTGAGAGGAACCCCACCGATGACCAGAGGCCCCTGGGCTCGCCGTATATCCGCCACCGCCGTCTCCGTGGCCGCCCTCGCCGCGCTGGCCGCCCCGGCCCAGGCCGCGACCACGAGCGAGACCACCGCCACCGCCTCTTCCACGAAGGTGGACTACGCAACCTGGCAGAAGGACTGCCAGACGGTGATGGACCAGGCCCTGCCGTATCTGAAGCAGCGCATCGCCGCCCCCAAGCCCGGCGAGAAGCAGGCGATCGTCTTCGACATCGACAACACCACGCTGGAGACCGACTTCGGCTTCAGCTACCCGCAGCCGGCCAACAAGCCCGTCCTCAACGTCGCCCAGTACGCCCAGGAGCACGGCGTCTCGCTCTTCTTCGTCACGGCCCGCCCCGGCATCATCTACCTGCCGACCGAGTACAACCTCGAGCACGACGGCTATGACGTCTCCGGCCTCTACGTCCGCGGCCTGTTCGACCTCTTCAAGGACGTCGGCGCCTACAAGACAGCCCAGCGCGTCGACATCGAGAACCACGGCTACACGATCATCGCGAACATCGGCAACAGCGCCACCGACTTCTCCGGCGGCCACGCCGAGAAGACCTTCAAACTGCCGGACTACAACGGGCAGTTGTCCTGACGCGACGAGGGTGGCGGGTGGAGCCCGCAGCGATCGGCGGAAGGCGGACTTTCCCGGACATCGAAGTGCGGACTCGGCACGCCCGGCCCCACGGCCTTCTGAATGCCCGCTGGGCACAGCGAAGGGGCCGGCACCCCAAAGGCACCGGCCCCTTCAACTCGGCCAATCCGCCGGAGGCTTACGCCTCCTTGCTCAGGTTGGGACCAGCCCCACCCGCGGCCTGCTCGATCGGCGGGACGTCGGGCAGCGCCGACTTCTCCTCACCGCGGAAGGTGAAGGTCTGGGACTCGCCCTCGCCCTCGGTGTCCACGACCACGATGTGACCGGGACGCAGCTCGCCGAAGAGGATCTTCTCGGAGAGCGTGTCCTCGACCTCGCGCTGGATCGTGCGGCGCAGCGGCCGGGCGCCCAGCACCGGGTCGTAACCCTTCTTCGCCAGCAGCTCCTTGGCGGACTGGGAGAGCTCGATGCCCATGTCCCGGTCCTTCAGGCGCTCGTCCACCTTGCTGATCATCAGGTCGACGATCCGCAGGATGTCCTCCTGCGTCAGCTGCGGGAAGACGACCACGTCGTCGACGCGGTTGAGGAACTCGGGGCGGAAGTGCTGCTTCAGCTCGTCCGACACCTTGTTCTTCATGCGCTCGTAGTTGGTCTTCGTGTCGCCCGCGGCGGCGAAGCCCAGGTTGAAGCCCTTGGAGATGTCCCGGGTGCCGAGGTTGGTCGTCATGATGATGACCGTGTTCTTGAAGTCCACGACCCGGCCCTGGGAGTCGGTCAGCCGACCGTCCTCCAGGATCTGCAGCAGCGAGTTGAAGATGTCCGGGTGGGCCTTCTCGACCTCGTCGAAGAGGACGACGGAGAACGGCTTGCGGCGGACCTTCTCGGTCAGCTGGCCGCCCTCTTCGTAACCCACGTATCCGGGCGGGGAACCGAAGAGCCGCGACACCGTGTGCTTCTCGCTGAACTCCGACATGTCGAGGGAGATCAGCGCGTCCTCGTCACCGAAGAGGAACTCGGCGAGCGCCTTGGACAGCTCGGTCTTACCGACACCGGACGGGCCGGCGAAGATGAACGAACCACCCGGACGCTTCGGGTCCTTCAGACCGGCGCGCGTACGACGGATCGCCTTCGACAGCGCCTTGACGGCGTCCACCTGGCCGATGACGCGCTTGTGGAGCTCGTCCTCCATGCGGAGCAGGCGGCTGGACTCCTCCTCGGTGAGCTTGAAGACCGGGATGCCCGTGGCCGTGGCCAGCACCTCGGCGATCAGCTCGCCGTCGACCTCGGCGACGACGTCCATGTCGCCGGCCTTCCACTCCTTCTCCCGCTTGGTCTTGGCGGCCAGGAGCTGCTTCTCCTTGTCGCGCAGGGAGGCGGCCTTCTCGAAGTCCTGCGAGTCGATCGCGGACTCCTTGTCCCGGCGGACGGCGGCGATCTTCTCGTCGAACTCGCGCAGGTCCGGCGGAGCGGTCATCCGGCGGATGCGCATCCGGGAACCGGCCTCGTCGATCAGGTCGATCGCCTTGTCCGGAAGGAAGCGGTCCGAGATGTAGCGGTCGGCCAGAGTGGCGGCCTGAACCAGGGCCTCGTCCGTGATGGAGACGCGGTGATGCGCCTCGTAACGGTCGCGCAGGCCCTTGAGGATCTCGATCGTGTGCGGCAGGGACGGCTCGGCGACCTGGATGGGCTGGAAGCGGCGCTCCAGGGCCGCGTCCTTCTCCAGGTGCTTGCGGTACTCGTCCAGGGTGGTCGCACCGATGGTCTGCAGCTCACCGCGGGCCAGCATCGGCTTCAGGATCGAAGCCGCGTCGATGGCGCCCTCGGCGGCACCCGCACCGACCAGCGTGTGCAGCTCGTCGATGAACAGGATGATGTCGCCGCGGGTGCGGATCTCCTTGAGCACCTTCTTCAGGCGCTCCTCGAAGTCACCGCGGTAGCGGGAGCCGGCGACCAGGGCGCCGAGGTCCAGCGTGTAGAGGTGCTTGTCCTTGAGCGTCTCGGGCACCTCGCCCTTGACGATGGCCTGGGCGAGGCCCTCGACGACGGCGGTCTTGCCGACGCCGGGCTCACCGATCAGGACCGGGTTGTTCTTGGTACGGCGGGACAGCACCTGCATGACCCGCTCGATCTCCTTCTCGCGCCCGATGACCGGGTCGAGCTTGGACTCACGAGCGGCCTGGGTGAGGTTCCGGCCGAACTGGTCGAGGACGAGGGAGGTCGAGGGGGTGCCCTCGGCCGGGCCGCCGGCGGCGGCGGTCTCCTTGCCCTGGTAACCGGAGAGCAGCTGGATGACCTGCTGCCGCACCCGGTTGAGGTCTGCGCCCAGCTTGACCAGGACCTGGGCCGCGACGCCCTCGCCCTCACGGATCAGGCCGAGCAGGATGTGCTCCGTGCCGATGTAGTTGTGGCCCAGCTGAAGAGCCTCGCGGAGCGACAGCTCCAGGACCTTCTTGGCACGGGGGGTGAAGGGGATGTGCCCGGACGGGGCCTGCTGGCCCTGGCCGATGATCTCCTCCACCTGCTGGCGGACCGCCTCAAGCGAAATGCCGAGGCTCTCCAGGGCCTTAGCGGCGACACCTTCACCCTCGTGGATGAGACCCAGGAGGATGTGCTCGGTGCCGATGTAGTTGTGGTTGAGCATCCGGGCTTCTTCCTGAGCCAGGACGACAACCCGCCGCGCGCGGTCGGTGAACCTCTCGAACATCGTTAATCGCTCCTCAGAGCGGTCAGGCAGTGGGGGGAACTTCCCCTCCCTGTCCTTCCGCAGCTTAGTCCCGCAAGCGGGGACCGCTCATTCCAACTGCCGACACCGTCCTTGGCCTCCTGACCCCGAACGCCGACATCTGCTCCAACCCGATGGTGCGAGACGATGTTCCCGCAGGCCAGGCAGTTACCCCCATCGCCAGTACGCCGATGGCGAACGTGAGACGGCCCGACCTGCGTGTCGCCCCCTCCCACTAGGGATGTCTTACCCGCTGGGACTGACACTCCATGCGGCGCGCACCCATTCCCTCCGCTACGGGCGAACAACCTTGCGCCTCCCCGCACCCCCACGCGCCCCCCTTTTTTCGCACTCTGTGCGATCGACAGGGTACCCAGCGTAACTTGCCGGTCGCATAGGCGGTTGCGCTTGGCATGGTTGGCTCGGCCCCCACGACCCCCCTGGACCTCACAGCTCCCACAGCCCCCACGAGGCATCAGCTCGCCGTCCATACGGTTCCCCTTCCTCGCCGACCCCTCGATCCGGAACCGGAGCCCTGTGCTCCACCGGCCTGCCCGGATGCCCGGGCTCGCCACTGGTACGAGAACGATCTGGGATGGGCAACCGTGCCCGGACGGCCGCTGCGGCTGCTCACCGGGGTGCGGTTCGACGTCCTGGACGTGCCGGCCGAGGCGGGCGCGGAGGCGCTCCGGCATCTCGCACCGGGCTCGCCGGTGGCCCTCAGGGGCGACCGGATGGAGCTGCTGGTGGCCGCGGGCAGCGCGGAGGAGCTGCCGGGGCTGCTGGACTGGCTGGAGTGGAGCGCCGTGGCCCTCGACCTGCGAGCCCTGGGCGCGGGTGACGCGCTGGCGGCTCCGGTCCCACCCGCCGGGGTGATCGTGCCGGCGCGGCCCGGAGCCGCTCAGCTGCGGGCCGGGTCCGTGCAGGGGGCCGCCGTATGGCTGCGACCCCCTGGTCCTGGAGGCGAGGTCGAGGCCTTCCTGCCGGCGATGCCGGCCGTGGGGCGCGAGGGGAGCGCCCCCGATCTCGTACGCCTGGTGGACACGGTGGCAGCGCAGTGTCACCGGGTCCGGCTGCGGCGCCTGCGCGCCGGGCTGCCGACCGTCTGCCGGCCGGTTCAGCCGTTGGCCTTCTCGTAGGCCTCGCGAATGGACGCCGGAACACGGCCGCGGTCGTTGACCTCGTATCCGTTCTCCTTCGCCCAGGCACGGATCGCCGCCGTGTCCTGACTGCCACCGGAAGCGGCACGCGCCTTTCCACGTCCGCCCGAAGCACGGCCACCCGTACGACGGCCGCCCTTCACATAGGGGTCGAGAAGGCCACGCAGCTTGTCCGCATTGGTGGTCGTGAGATCGATCTCGTACGTCTTGCCGTCCAGCGCGAACGTCACGGTCTCGTCCGCCTCGCCGCCGTCGAGGTCGTCGACAAGAAGGACCTGAACCTTCTGTGCCACCGGATTTCCTTTCATCGATAACGTTGAGGGTCAGGGGTGTGCGGCGTCCCGCCGTTTCGCCGCCCCTGTTATATGCAGTACTGCAGTACGTCGGAAAGCAAACCGCTTTTGCCGGAAAAACACAAACCCCTGGGAGAGGACCGGTAGAGGACGGGCGGACGGCCTCCGCCCGGAAACATGCGCGTTTCGGACATAGGGCACCTGGGCAAAGACGATCACAGATGCAGAAGCATCCGGCTGTTGCCCAAGGTGTTCGGTTTCACTCGTTCGAGACCGAGGAACTCGGCGACGCCCTCGTCATAGGAACGCAACAGCTCCGCGTACACATCGGTGTCGACCGGTGTCTCCCCGATCTCCACGAAGCCGTGCTTCCCGAAGAAGTCCACTTCGAAGGTCAGGCAGAAAACCCGGCGAACGCCGAGCCAGCGTGCGGTCTGCAGCAACTTCTCCAGCAAGTGATGGCCGACGCCGGCGCCCTTGAGGCCGGGCTTCACCGCGAGAGTGCGGACTTCCGCGAGGTCCTCCCACATGACGTGCAGTGCGCCGCAGCCGACCACCTCGGCGTTGTCATCGCGTTCCGCGACCCAGAACTCCTGGATGTCCTCGTAAAGCGTGACCGTGGCTTTGTCGAGCAGGATGCGGTCACGGACGTAGGCGTCGAGGAGGTGACGTACGGCCGGGACATCGCCGGTCCGGGCACGCCGGACGGTGATGGCTTTTGCGGAGACTTCAGGACGCTCTGCTGACATGAGCGGACGCTATCGCCCGTCCGCGTCCTCTGCCGAGCCGGGGTTCTCCTCTTGTGCGGCTTCCTGTTGCCTCGGTTCGTGGGCTTCCGGGGTTTCCGGTCCCTGGACGATGCGTACGGCGTCCCTGAGGGCCAGGCGCTGTTCCTCGCTCATCATCCCGAAGAAGGCGACGAGAGCGGCGGCCGGGTTGTCGCTCTGCGACCAGGCGTCGTTCATGAGGGCGGCGGCGTACGCGGCGCGCGTCGAGACGGCCTCATATCGATAGGCCCGCCCTTCCGCCTCGCGGCGCACCCAGCCCTTCTGATGGAGATTGTCCAAAACGGTCATCACGGTGGTGTACGCGATGGAGCGTTCCTGCTGCAGGTCTTCCAGGACTTCTCGAACGGTCACCGGGCGGTTCCACTTCCACACCCGCGTCATGACCGCGTCTTCGAGTTCTCCCAATGGGCGAGGCACAGCTCAGAACAATAGTGGGAGATCCCGACAATGGCGTGCCGGACGTGCACTATCTCCATGAATAGGAACAAAAAGGGCGTAAGACTCGAAGCCGTACGAGGAAGCCGCGAGGGAAGTCACCCGGGTACGTCACATGGGGACAGCGACAGCAACAGGCCGTCGCACCGAACTCAGGCGTCGCCGCCGGCGGAAGCCTGACGCGCACTCTCCGCGCGCGCGAGGGCGGCGTCCACGGCCGCGTCCTCCTTGGCCTTGGCGGCGCCACCCTGGGTCTTCACGATCACCCTGACCACACCGATGAAGAACACGGCCATCACGACCGGAGGCACGAGCGCGGAGACGTAGTCCATGCCTCCAGAGTAGCCACGGCGACCGACACGAAAGGTACGGGGTACGCATACCCCCCGACGCCCCTCC
>NZ_CM002285.1:4066276-4068324 GCF_000497445.1 Streptomyces roseochromogenus subsp. oscitans DS 12.976
TTGGGCGCCGCCGGCTCCGGGGCGGGCCGCTCCGCGGGCGTCGGCGCGGGCTTCGGCGCCGGCTTCTGCCCGGGCTTCGGCGACTCCTCGCCCTGCTCCGCCCCGACACCGTGGCCCGACTCCCCCGCGCCGCCCGGAAGGGCCATCAGACGGGCCCGTGCGGCCGGTACGGCGGGCGCGGGGACAGACCTGGCACCCTGTGCGAACCGGGCCCGTACGTCCTGCTCGGCGAGCGTCTGGCAGCGGTCCAGCAGCGCGGCCGCCACCGGGTTCCCGCGCAGCGCACGAAGCGCCGCGAGATCGTCCGGCGTCGGCCGGTGCCCCGCGCCCAGCGCCTCCTCCAGGAGGGTGAGATAGCCGGCCGCGGCACCCGGGAGCGCGGCCCGGTACCGACCGAGGTCGGCCACCAGGAACGCACGCAGTCTCGCCCCCTCGCACATCGCCTCGTCGAACGACTCGGCGAGCCGGAAACAGTCCTGGACGTCGTCGGCGGACGCTTGGCCGGGGTGAAGGGCGAGGGCGAGGGCGCGTCGGAGCACACGCAGCTCCTCCGCGCCGAACGCCATACCGCCGCGGGATCCATATGGCGTGGGCATGCGGCGACGCTACCGCTAATCGGACAAAAGTGACGAATTGGGCTGGTGTTTCGCCGCGTGTCGCTCCCTGTTTCCCTCGACCGGGGCTACGTTTCCCCCGGCAGGGGCCACACCACCGCGGCACCGGCGCCGGGCCCCTCACGCCGGTCCCCTCACAGACGCGACACGTTCCGCTCGTACACCAGGCGCAGCCCGATCAGCGTCAGCCACGGCTGGTGCTCGTCGATCACCGAGGACTCCCCCAGCACCATCGGCGCCAGCCCGCCCGTGGCGATCACCCGCACGTCGTCCGGATCGTCGGCGAGCTCCCGCGCCATGCGGCTGACGACCCCGTCGACCTGCCCGGCGAAGCCGTACACGATGCCGGACTGCATGGCCTCGACGGTGTTCTTCCCGATCACGCTGCGCGGCCGGGCCACCTCGATCTTGCGCAGCTGCGCGCCCTTGACACCGAGCGCCTCCACGGAGATCTCGATGCCGGGCGCAATGACCCCGCCGACGTACTCCCCGCGTGCGGAGACAGCGTCGAACGTGGTCGCCGTACCGAAGTCGACGACGATCGCCGGGCCGCCGTACAGCTCGACGGCCGCGACCGCATTGATGATCCGGTCCGCGCCGACCTCCTTGGGGTTGTCGGTGAGGATCGGTACGCCCGTCTTCACGCCCGGCTCCACCAGGACGGCGGGTACGTCGCCGTAGTAGCGCCGGGTGACCTCGCGCAGCTCGTGCAGGACCGACGGGACGGTCGCGCAGATCGCGATGCCGTCGATGCCGTCGCCCAGCTCCTCGCCGAGCAGCGGGTGCATGCCCATCAGGCCCTGGAGCAGCACCGCCAGCTCGTCCGCCGTGCGGCGCGCGTCCGTGGAGATGCGCCAGTGCTCGACGATGTCCCCGCCGTCGAACAGGCCGAGGACGGTGTGCGTGTTGCCGACGTCGATCGTGAGGAGCATGGCCGTTACTCCGCCTCGCGCAGGTCGAGGCCGATGTCCAGGATCGGCGCGGAGTGGGTGAGCGCGCCGACGGCCAGGAAGTCCACGCCCGTGTCGGCGTACATGCGCGCGATGTCGAGCGTCAGCCGCCCGGAGGCCTCCAGCAGCGCCCGCCCGCGGACGATCCCGACGGCCTCCGCGCACTCGTCGGGCGTGAAGTTGTCCAGCAGGATCAGGTCCGCGCCCGCCTCGACGACCTCGCGCAGCTGGTGCAGGGTGTCGACCTCGACCTCGATCGGGATGTCCGGGAAGTTCTCCCGCACGGCCTTGAAGGCCTGCGCGACGCCACCGGCGGCGACCACGTGGTTGTCCTTCACCAGGGCCGCGTCGGACAGCGACATGCGGTGGTTGACGCCGCCGCCGCAGCGGACGGCGAACTTCTCCAGCGAGCGCAGGCCTGGGGTCGTCTTGCGGGTGTCCCGCACACGCGTCTTGGTGCCCTCCAGGGCGTCCGCCCACGCGC
>NZ_CM002285.1:4068349-4070708 GCF_000497445.1 Streptomyces roseochromogenus subsp. oscitans DS 12.976
GCGTGGCGGTCGCGATGCCGGACAGGCGGCACAGGATGTTCAGCGCGCTGCGCTCGGCGGTCAGCAGGTCACGCGTGCGCGTAGTGACCGAAAGCAGCTTCTGCCCGGCCTCGACCCGGTCGCCGTCCTCGACGTGCCGCTCGACCTCGAACTCGTCCGTGCAGACCACGGAGAGCACGGCCTCGGCGACCCGGAGGCCCGCCACGACGCCCGCCTCGCGCGCGGTGAAGTCGCCGGTGGCCACCGCCTCCTCGGGGATGGTGGCGACGGTCGTCACGTCCACACCGCCGTCCAGGTCCTCCTGGATGGCCACGTTGGCGACGTCCTCGACCTCGATCGGGTCGAGCCCGGCGGCGGCCAGCAGTTCGGCGAGCGCGGGGTCGAGCCCGCTCTCCAGGTACTCCTCGTCGCCCTCGGCGCCGCAGGCGCAGCCGTCGCCGCAGCCACCGGTGGGAGTGAGGGGAAGGTCGTCGGTGCTCACGTTGGTCACTGCTCCTGGGCGCTGGGGTGTTACCGGGTAGGGGGGAAGTCTGCGGTGTCCGTGGTGCGTACGGCCAGCGACCGGTCCGGATTGAGCCGTACGACGATGTGCCGCCGCCAGTGTGCGTCGTCGCGCTCGGCGGTGTCCTCGCGCCAGTGGCAGCCGCGGGTCTCCTCACGGAGCCGTGCGGCGGCGACCAGGACGCGGGCGACGCACAGGAGGTTGGTGGCCTCCCAGGTGTCGACGCCGGGCTCGGCGGTCTTGCCGTTCTCGGCGAGGACGTCACGAGCGTCCGTGTGCAGCTGCTGCAGCTGTTCGGCGGCCCCGGCGAGGGACTCCTCGGAGCGCAGGACGGCGGCGCCCTCGGTCATGATCCGCTGGATGGCGAAGCGGGTCTCGGGGGCGAGCAGCGGGTGCGCGGGCTTCTCGGGGTGCGGGACCGGTACGGGCACGCGCGCGTGGAGGCCGTTCTCGGCACGGGTCGCGGCGATGTCGTCGGCGATCCGCTCGGCGTAGACGAGGCCTTCGAGGAGGGAGTTGGAGGCGAGCCGGTTGGCGCCGTGCACACCCGTGCAGGCGACCTCTCCGCACGCGTACAGGCCGGGCACGGTCGTACGGCCCCGGGCGTCGGTGCGGACGCCTCCGGAGGCGTAGTGAGCGGCCGGGGCGATCGGGATGGGCTCGGTGACCGGGTCGATGCCGTTGGCGCGGCAGGCGGCCAGGATGGTCGGGAAGCGGTGCTCCCACATCTCGGCGCCGAAGTGCCGCGCGTCGAGGAACATGTGCTCGGCGCCCTGCTCCAGCATCCGCCGCATGATGCCCTTGGCGACGATGTCCCGGGGCGCCAGCTCGGCCAGCTCGTGCTGCCCGACCATGAAGCGCACGCCGTCGCCGTCGACCAGGTGGGCGCCCTCGCCGCGCACCGCCTCGGAGACCAGCGGCTGCTGGCCCTCGGCGTCCGGGCCGAGGAACAGCACGGTCGGGTGGAACTGCACGAACTCCAGGTCGGAGACCTCCGCGCCCGCGCGCAGCGCCAGCGCCACGCCGTCACCGGTCGACACGGACGGGTTGGTGGTCGCGGAGAACACCTGGCCCATGCCGCCGGTCGCGAGGACCACCGCGGGGGCGTGCACGGCGCCCACGCCGTCGTGCTGGCCCTCACCCATCACGTGCAGCGTGACGCCGGCCGTACGGCCCTCGGCGTCGGTCAGCAGGTCCAGCACGAGCGCGTTCTCGATGGCGCGCAGCCCACGCGCGCGCGTGGCCTCCACGAGTGCACGGGAGACCTCGGCACCGCTCGCGTCGCCTCCCGCGTGCGCGATCCGGCGCCGGCGGTGGCCGCCCTCGCGGGTGAGGTGGATGTCGCCCTCGTCGTCGGTGTCGAAGTGGGCGCCGGTGGAGATCAGCCGCCGTACGGCGTCGGGGCCCTCGGTGACGAGGATCCGTACGGCCTCCTCGTCGCACAGGCCCGCTCCGGCCACCAGGGTGTCCTCAAGGTGCTGTTCGGGCGTGTCGCCCTCGCCGATCGCGGCGGCGATACCGCCCTGCGCCCAGCGCGTGGAGCCGTCGTCGAGGCGGGCCTTGGTGACGACGACGGTCGTCAGGCCCGCAGCCTCGCAGCGCAGGGCCGCGGTCAGACCGGCCACTCCGGAACCGACGACGACCACGTCCGCGGAGATGGCCCAGCCGGGGGCGGGCGCGTGCAGTCGTATGCCTGTGCTGGTGCCTGTGCTGGTCACGAGGCGGCTCCGAAGGTGAGAGGAAGGTTGTCGATCAGCCGGGTCGTGCCGACCCGCGCGGCGACGGCGAGGACGGCCTCGCCGGTGAAGCCGTCGCCGATCTCCGTGAAGTCGGACGGGTCGACGAGGGCGAGATAGT
>NZ_CM002285.1:4070805-4097881 GCF_000497445.1 Streptomyces roseochromogenus subsp. oscitans DS 12.976
TTCGCGGGCACGCGCGCGCAGCGCCTCCTGCGCGGCGTGTCGGTCACGGCCGGCGAACAGCGCGCGGGACAAGGCGAGCGCGGTCAGCCGCTCCTCCGGGGAGAGATAGCGGTTGCGGCTGGACAGGGCGAGCCCGTCCGCCTCGCGCACGGTCGGTACGGCGACGATCTCGATGCCGAAGTTCAGGTCCCGCACCATGCGCCGGATCAGGGCCAGCTGCTGGGCGTCCTTCTGCCCGAACAGGGCCACGTCGGGACGCGTGAGGTGCAGCAGCTTGGCGACGACGGTGAGCATGCCGTCGAAGTGGCCGGGCCGCGAGCCGCCCTCCAGGCGCTCGCCCATGGGGCCCGCGGTGATGCGGACCTGAGGGTCGCCGCCGGGGTAGACCTCGTCCACGGAGGGCGCGAACACCGCGTCCGCACCGGCCTGTTCGGCGATCTTCAGGTCGGCTTCGAGGGTGCGCGGATAGCGGTCCAGGTCCTCGCCCGCGCCGAACTGCAGCGGGTTGACGAAGACGGTGACGACGACCTCGCCCTCGGGGCCGGCGATCTCCCGCGCGGAGCGGATCAGGGTGGCGTGGCCCTCGTGCAGGGCGCCCATGGTCATCACGACGGCGCGGCGGCCGCTCCGCACGCGCGCGTGCAGCTCGTCGGCGGTGCTCAGCAGGACGGTGGTCATCGGTCGTTCCCCTCGGTGCCGTGAGTGCCGTTCGTGCCGCCGCCGTTCGTGCCGCCGGCGCCGTCGGCCAGCACGCCGAGCAGGTCCTCGGCGAGTTCGGGCTTCAGCAGGCCGTGCGCGAGCGCCCGGTCGGCGGTCGCGCGGGCCATCGCGACATAGCCCGCGACGGTCTGCGGGGCGTGCTTGCGCAGCTCGGTGATGTGCGCGGCGACCGTGCCGGCGTCCCCGCGCGCGACGGGCCCGGTGAGCGCCGTGTCGCCCGAGCGCAGCGCGTTGTCCAGGGCTGCGCCGAGCAGCGGGCCGAGCATCCGGCCGGGCGCTTCGACGCCCGCCGTGCGCAGCAGCTCCATGGACTGGGCGACCAGGGTCACCAGATGGTTGGCGCCGAGTGCGAGGGCCGCGTGGTAGAGCGGGCGGTTCTGCTCGCTGATCCACTCCGGTTCGCCGCCCATCTCGATCACGAGGGCCTCGGCGGCCAGGCGCAGCTCCTCGGGCGCGGTGACACCGAAGGAGCAGCCGGCGAGGCGCTGGACGTCCACGGGGGTGCCGGTGAAGGTCATCGCCGGGTGCAGGGCCAGCGGCAGCGCGCCCACGCGCGTGGCCGGATCGAGGACCCCCGCGCCGTAGCGGCCGGAGGTGTGCACGAGCAGCTGTCCCGGCCGTACGGCGCCGGTCTCGACGAGGCCGCCGACCAGGCCGGGCAGGACGTCGTCGGGGACGGTGAGCAGCACCAGGTCGGCGCGGGTCAGGACCTCGGCGGGCGGCACCAGCGGCACGTCCGGGAGCATGGTCTCGGCGCGCCTGCGGGAGGCGTCGGAGACGCCGGAGACGGCCACCGGGCGGTGTCCGGCGAGCTGGAGGGACGCGGCGAGCGCGGGGCCCACGCGGCCGGCGCCGACGACGCCGACGGTGAGCCGCGCGGGGCGGTCCTTGATGTCTGGCTGGTGGACTGTACTCACGCGACGGCGGCCTTCCCGTTCCAGTCCGCTCTGGGTACCGGACGATTTCTCGTCATGTTAACGCTATCTCGGTCCGGTGCGGATCGGTCGTCCACAGGCTGTGGGTTTCACCACGCCGCCGCACCGCCGAGGCGCGCGGGAATTCCCGTGCCTCCGCGCCAACCCTCCGCGCCAACCGGCCGCGCGGAAATCTCAGTGCCCCGCCCGGCCGGGACAGGGCATGATCGCGCGCATGAGCGACACGGCGGAACAGGCGGAACAGGCGGAACAGCAGGACGAGAAACGATCGATGTACGAGCGGCGCCTGGCCGCTCTGCGGGTGGCGCGCCGCGTGCTGTGGCGGCCCGCCTTCGAGGCCACGATCCGGGAACGGCTGGAGTGGCTGGCGCAGACGGCTCCGCAGGTCCACGACCTGGACGAGCGGGCGGACATGTACGGCGACCGGATCGTGGCAGCCCTGGAGGAGCGGGTCGCCGGCCTGCTCGGCACGGAGGCCGCCGCCTTCTTCCCGACCGGCACGATGGCCCAGCAGGTGGCGCTGCGCTGCTGGGCGGCCCGCACCGGCGACCCCACGGTCGCCCTGCATCCCCTCGCCCACCCGGAAGTGCATGAACGGAATGCGTTCAGCCAGGTCAGCGGCCTGCGCTCGGTACGCGTGACGAGCGAGCCCCGGCTGCCCACGGCCGCGGAGATACGCGACTTCGACGAGCCCTTCGGCACGCTGATGCTGGAACTGCCGCTCCGGGACGCCGGATTTCTGCTGCCCACGTGGGAGGAGCTGACCGAGGTCGTGGAGGCGGCGCGGGAGCGCGACGCGGTGGTGCACTTCGACGGCGCGCGCCTGTGGGAGACCACCGAGCACTTCGGCCGCCCCCTGGACGAGATCGCCGGCCTCGCCGACACCGTCTACGTGTCGTTCTACAAGTCCCTCGGCGGCTTCGGCGGCGCCGCGCTCGCCGGCCCGAAGACCCTGGTCGAGGAGGCGAAGACCTGGCGGCACCGGTACGGCGGAATGGTCTTCCAGCAGTTCCCGACGGTGCTGGCGGCGCTCGCCGGGCTGGAGACGGAGCTGCCCCGGCTGCCGGACTATGTGCGGCACGCGCGCGTGGTGGCCGCCGCGCTGCGCGAGGGATTCGCCGCGGCCGGGCTGCCCTGGGCACGCGTCCACCCGGAGGTGCCGCACACGCACGAGTTCCGGGTCTGGCTGCCGTACGACCCCGACATGCTGGCCGAGGCCGCGGTACGGCAGGTGGAGGAGACCTCGGTGGGACTGTTCGGACGCGCCTGGGACCGCGGCGGACCGGACCTGGCGTTCACCGAGGTCACCGTCGGCACGGCGGGCCTGGAGTGGACGGCCGACGACGTACGCGCGGCCGTGGCCGACTTCGTGGACCGACTGCCCGCGCCGTGATCACAGGGCGCGCGGGTGCGTGATCGCAGAGGGCCGAGCGCGGGCGATCGCAGAGGGCCGAGCATGGGTGATCACAGAGGGCGGGGGCAGCTGATCGCAGAAGGCGAAGGTGGCTGATCACAGCGCGCGCGGGTGCAGCCACCGGCGCAGGGCGTAGCGCACGCGCCCCCGCGCCGGGCGCTCGGTGATGACCGCGTTGAAACGCCGGTAGTCGCGTACTGCGCGGACCACGTCGGCGTCGTGCCGGCCGGGCGCGGGCGGCTCCGGCTCGCCGAGTACGCGGGCGCGGTAGCTGTCGAGGAGGTACTGCTGGGTGATGCTCATGGCGGATCGCCTTCTCGGAAGGTCTCGGGACGAGGACTGGCAGGTCTGGCCACCGACCACTCGGTGACCGTTCGGGCTCCGCGGCTGCCCCGGTGCCTCCAGACTGCTCGCGACCAGGGCGGCTGTCCCGTGGATTGACGACTGCCGTCAATCCACGGCACCGCTGTCAGTGGCCGGGTGCACGATGGAGGGCATGAGCGTGACCATCGACATCACCGGACTCGCCGCCGGTGGGGGTGCCCCCGGCTCGAGCGAGGCCGAGAGGTGGGGGAGGGTGTCCGTCGTGCCCTCCCCGCTGGCGGAACTGGGGATGGCCCTGCACGCCCTCAGCGAGCCCGGTCACCACCCCGGCCTCCAGGGCTGGGCGACCGCCGTCTCGTCCCGGCTGGACCCCTGCCTGGCCGACCGGCTGTGCGAGGCGGACTTCCTGTGGCGTACGACGTTCTCGGACGTCTTCGCCCCGTTCGCGGGCATACCCGGCGGCCGCACGCTCCCCGGCGCCACGCTCGCGGAGGACCTGGACCTGCTGGACAAACTGACGGACGACCAATTCGTCAGCGCCGCCCTGGAGTTCTCCTGCCGGCTGCGCTACGACGTCGAGGCCCCCGGCCCGCTGGGCGACCCCGAGCTGCGCCGCCGCTCCCTGGAACTGGCCGCCGCGCGCGGTGCCGTACAGGAGCGGTTCACGCACCGGCTGCTGGAGGACCCGCCGGCGGTCCGCGCCTGGTTCCGGCAGCTGATGCTCGACTGCGACGAGGCGTTCTTCGCCGACACCTGGGCCCGGGTCCAGCCGCAGCTCGCCGCGGACGCCCGGCACAAGACCGAGCTGCTGCGCCGCGCGGGTCTCGCCGAAGCCCTCGCGTCCCTCTCCCAGGCCGTCTCGCTGGACGAGGAAGCCGCGCTCATCACCATCGACAAGCTCTCGGTGGGCCGCACCGCCACGGGCGACGGCGGCCTGGTCCTGATGCCGACCAGCCTCGGCTGGCCGCATCTCCTGGTCCTGCACCGGTTCGGCTGGCAGCCGTCGATCTCCTATCCCGCGAGCGGCTCCCGCCCGCAGGCCCCGTCCGTGGAGCAGCTCACCCGCCGCATGGAAGCGCTGGCCCACCCGGTGCGGATGCGGCTGTGCCGCCATCTGGCCCGCGCCCCGCACACCACGAGCGAACTCGCCGAGGCACACGGCATGTCGGCACCGGAGATATCCCGGCACCTCGCGGTCCTGAAGAAAGCGGGCTTGATCACCAACTGCCGCCGCGGCCGCTACGTCCAGCACCAGCTGGACCTGCCGGCGGTGGCCCGACTGGGCAGCGACTTCATCGAGGGCGTCCTGCGCTGAGGGGGCCTTGCCGGGGCGGGGCTTGGCTGTGATGGCGGAGGGGTGCGCCGGCACCTCGCTGCGGCAGGCCTCGGCCCCGGCAGCTGAGCCTGCGCTGACGCCTCGGAGGGGCCAGGGCAGCCGTAGGGCTGCGAGGGCGCCTGCGCTGATGCCTCGGAGGGCCTGGGCAGCCGTGGCTACGGGGCCTGCGGCGGTGTCTCGCCGAGTCAGCCTCAGTCGTCGACGAGGGGCAGCGAGGGCTCCTCGCCGTGGCCGGTCTCAGCCGTGGCCGCCCGCGCGGACCAGGCCCGTCTCGTAGGCCAGCACCACCACCTGCACCCGGTCGCGCAGACCGAGCTTGGTCAGGATGCGGCCCACGTGGGTCTTCACCGTCGCCTCGCTCAGCACCAGCCGGGCCGCGATCTCGCCGTTGGACAAGCCTTGCGCGACCAGCACCATCACCTCGCGCTCCCGGTCGGTGAGCCGCTCCAGCTCCTTGTGCTGCGGCTCCTTGCCGGCGGAGGGCAGCATCGGCGCGAAGCGGTCCAGCAGGCGCCGGGTGGTGGAGGGCGCCACGACCGCGTCGCCGCTGTGCACCGCGCGGATCGCGGCCAGCAGGTCACCGGGCGGCACATCCTTGAGCATGAAGCCGGAGGCGCCCGCCTTCAGCCCGGAGAAGGCGTACTCGTCCAGGTCGAACGTGGTCAGGATCAGCACCTTGGGCGGGTTGGGCTCGGCGCAGATCCGCCGGGTGGTCTCCACGCCGTCCAGCTTCGGCATACGGACGTCCATCAGGACGACGTCGACGGCCGCGGATCGCAGCACCTGCAGAGCCTCGACCCCGTCGCCCGCCTCCGCGACGACCTCCATGTCCGGCTGGGCGGCGAGCACCATCCGGAACCCGGTGCGCAGCAGCACCTGGTCGTCGACGAGCATCACGCGGATCGTCATCGGGCCTCTTTCGTCGGGGATGGGCGGTGGTGCTTCAGGACGAGGGTGTGACAGGTGTCAGCAGGGGGCGTACGACCGCGTCAGTGCGCCGGTTTGAGCGGGAGCAGGGCGCTGATGCGGAATCCTCCGCCCGGACGCGGGCCGGCGTCCAGCGTGCCGCCGACCATACCGACCCGCTCGCGCATACCGATCAGGCCGTGCCCCTGGCCGTCCGCGCCGCCCTCCTCGTACAGCTCGTGCGGGGCGCCCTTGCCGTCGTCCTCGACGAGCAGGCCGAGCCCGTCGTCGAAGTAGACCAGCCGCACGCTCGCGCCCGCGTTGGGTCCGCCGTGCTTGCGGGTGTTGGTCAGCGCCTCCTGCACGATCCGGTACGCGGTCAGCTCCACACCGCTGGGCAGCGGGCGCGGAGTGCCCTCGACCTTGAAGTCGACGGGGAGGCCGGAGCTGCGGCACTTCTCGATGAGGTCGTCGATCTGCTCGACGTCGGGCTGGGGGACGTACTCCCCGCTCTCCTGGTGCTCGCCGGTACGCAGCACGCCCAGCAGGCGGCGCATCTCTGCGAGTGCCTGACGGCCGGTGGAGGAGATCGTCTCCAGGGCCTTCTTGGCCTGGTCGGGGGCGGTGTCGAGGACGTAGGCGGCGCCGTCGGCCTGCACCACCATCACCGACACGTTGTGCGCGACGACGTCGTGCAGCTCGCGCGCGATCCGGGCGCGTTCGGCGGCCACCGCAACCTTCGACTGCGCCTCGCGCTCCTTCTCCAGACGAGCCGCGCGCTCCTCCAGCTGAGCGAAGTAGGCACGCCGGGTACGCATGGAGTCACCGAGCACCCAGGCGAGCGCGAAGGGCACCGTCTGGAAGACCGCGATGGCGATCTGCCCGGCGAAGCTGGAGTGCGGCGTCGGCCAGCGGATCTGCGCGACGGTCGCCGCGACGAGGCTGACGGCGAGGGCGAGCCGCGAGGCCCAGCGGGAACCGACCGCGGCGACGGTGTACGTGATCACCAGCATCGCGAAGTCGGCGAGGGTCGTCCCCACGTCCAGGACCAGCTGGGCCAGCCCGGTCGCGCACGCGACCAGCAGCATCGGCTCCGGGTAACGGCGGCGCAGCGCGACGACGACGCACAGGACGACAGACACGGTCATCGCCGCGACGGCCGATCCGTGGTGCCCCGGCGCCCCGTTCAGATTGACCACGCTCAGGCCGGACAGCCCGAGCAGGGTGACGGCCCAGAAGGTGTCGACCCAGGTCGGGTGGCGGCGGAGGAAGTCATAGAGGCGCTGCACGTAACCCAGAGTAGGGAAACCGGGTGCGTGCAGGGGTCAACCGGAGGGCCGATCCCCACCCGGCACGCATACTCCGCAAGGTGGAGGGAGTGATCATCTGTGGGCCTAGTCTGTTCCGGTGACGGATGAGACGGCACCGGAAGCTGAACCGCCCGGACGCACCAGGGGCACCGGGCACGACGCACGCGCCCGACCCGGCCGGCGTGACGGTACGGGTCTGCGCGGCTGGCGTGAAGCGACCGAGGCGGCGCTGTACGGGCCCGGCGGTTTCTACCGCCGCCCGGAGGGCCCGGCCGCCCACTTCCGTACGTCCGTGCACGCCTCCCCGCTGTTCGCGCAGGCCGTGGCCCGGCTGCTGTGCCGGGTCGACGAGGCGCTGGGACGACCCTCGGCACTGGACTTCGTCGACATGGGCGCGGGGCGCGGCGAGCTGGTCACCGGAGTCCTGGCCGCCCTGCCCGCCGACGTGTCCGCCCGCACGCGCGCGTACGCCGTCGAACTCGCCGACCGCCCGGCCGGACTGGACGAACGGATCACCTGGCAGGACACGCCCCCAGCCGCCGTCACAGGGCTGCTGTTCGCCAACGAGTGGCTGGACAACGTGCCCGTGGACGTCGCCGAGGCCGGCCCCGCGGGCGTGCCCCGGCTGGTGCTCGTCGCCGACGACGGCACCGAGCAGCTCGGGGAGCCGGTGACCGGCGCGGAGGCGGAGTGGCTCGCCCGGTGGTGGCCGCTGCCGGCCGAGGAGGGGCTGCGCGCGGAGATCGGGCTGCCCCGGGACCTGGCGTGGGCGTCGGCGGTGGACCGGGTGGCGCGCGGGCTCGCGGTGGCCGTGGACTACGCGCACACCGTCGACACGCGTCCCCCGTTCGGGACGCTCACCGGCTTCAGGGAGGGGCGCGAGACGGCGCCCGTGCCGGACGGGTCGTGCGACATCACGGCGCATGTCGCACTGGACGCGTGCGCGGCGGCCCCCACGGCGCACATGCGCTCGTGCGCGCCCTGGGACGCAGCGCGCACGACTCTCGACACGGCGCGCAGGCTCGGGGATACGGCGCGCGATCTGCAGAACACGACGCACATCCCCTCTGACGCGTCCGGCCCGGCGTCCGGCAGGGCTCGCACGCCGCATAGGGGGGCGCGCACAACCTCAGGGGCAGCGCAGAATCCGGCGTGCACGCCCTCTGGCGCGCCGCAGCCTCCCCACGGCACAGCGCGCACGCTGCCTCCCGCACGCCTTCTCACGCAACGCGCTGCTCTGCGCGCCCTGGACATCACCGGCGCACGCCCCCCGCTCGCGCTGGCCTCCACGGACCCCTCCGCCTACGTGCGCGCCCTCGCGAGCGCCGGCGAAGCCGCCGAACTCACCGCCCCGGGCGGTCTCGGCGACTTCGGCTGGCTGGTCCAGCCGGTTGGAATTCCGGACCCGCTCGCCTGAGCCAGTCGGCTTCCGGGGCCGCCCTATTTGTCGATGTCGCCGACCACGAAGAACATCGAGCCCAGGATCGCCACCATGTCCGCCACCAGTGTCCCCGGCAGCAGTTCGGTCAGCGCCTGGATGTTGTTGTACGACGCGGAGCGCAGCTTCAGCCGGTACGGCGTCTTCTCGCCCTTGCTGACCAGGTAGTAGCCGTTGATGCCGAGCGGGTTCTCGGTCCACGCGTACGTGTGCCCCTCAGGGGCCTTCAGCACCTTCGGCAGCCGCTGGTTGATCGGCCCGGGCGGCAGTTCGGCGAGCCGGTCCAAGCAGGCGTCGGCGAGGTCGAGCGCGTTGTGGGTCTGCTCCAGGAGCACCTCGAAGCGGGCGAGGCAGTCGCCCTCGCTCCGGGTGACGACCTTCAGGGTGTCCTGGAGATCGCCGTACGCCAGGTACGGCTCGTCACGGCGCAGGTCGAAGTCGACGCCCGAGGCGCGCGCGATGGGCCCGCTCACGCCGTAGGCGTGCACGGTCTCCGGCGTCATCGCGCCGACTCCGCGCGTGCGCCCCCGGAAGATCTCGTTGCCGAGCACCAGGTCGTCGAAGACGTCCATGCGCGAGCGCACGTCGGCGACGGCGGCACGCGCGCGTGCGGTCCAGCCGGCCGGCAGGTCCTCCTTGAGGCCGCCGACGCGGTTGAACATGTAGTGCATACGGCCGCCGGAGACCTCCTCCATGACGTTCTGGAGCACTTCGCGCTCGCGGAACGCATAGAACACCGGGGTGATGCCGCCCAGCTCCAGCGGGTAGGAGCCGAGGAACATCAGATGGTTCAGGACGCGGTTCAGCTCGGCGAGCAACGTGCGCGTCCACACCGCGCGCTCGGGCACCTCCATGCCGAGCATCCGCTCCACGGCGAGGACCACACCCAGCTCGTTCGAGAACGCCGACAGCCAGTCGTGGCGGTTGGCGAGCACGATGATCTGCCGGTAGTCGCGCGCCTCGAAGAGCTTCTCGGCGCCGCGGTGCATATAGCCGATCACCGGCTCCGCGCGCACGATGCGCTCCCCGTCCAGCACGAGCCTGAGCCGCAGCACGCCGTGCGTGGACGGATGCTGGGGCCCGATATTGAGCACCATGTCGGTGCTCTCTGCAGCACCGCCGATCCCGACCGTGGTCTCCGTCGTAGGAGTCATGGCCCCAGTTTCCCCTACGTACGCTGGGCCCATGGAAACGGGGAGCCCGGAGGAGACCGGGATACCGGGGGACGAGCTCGTGTGGCGGGGGCTGCAGCCCGCTCTGGTGCGGGTGCGCCGGCTGCTCATGGTCCTGTGGGCGGCGGTGCTCGCGGTCGCCACCGCTCTGCTGCTGGGCCTGCTCGTGGGCCCTGTGTGGGCGGCCTTCGCGCTGCTGCCACTGGCCTTCGCCGCCTGGTGCTGGAGGCTGCTGGGACGCAACTGGCGCTCGTGGCGGTACGCCGAGCGCGCGGACGACCTGCTGATCAGCCGCGGTGTCCTGTGGCGTGAGGAGACGGTGGTGCCGTACGGGCGGATGCAGCTGGTGGAGGTCACCTCCGGGCCCATCGAGCGGCGCTTCGGGCTGGCGACCGTGCAGCTGCACACGGCGGCCGCCGCGACCGACGCCACCATCCCCGGCCTGGACCCGGCCGAGGCGGAACGGCTGCGCGACCGGCTCACCGAGCTGGGCGAGGCGCGATCGGCGGGCCTGTGACAACCCGGGACCACGGCGACATCCCGCGCGCCGCAACCCACGCAGACAGCACAGCCTGCATAGGCACCACGAACCGCGTGAGCGGCGCAGACGCCACAGCGGCCGTGGCGGGCGCCGGGGGCGCGGAGGGCATAGCGGGCGCTGGGAGTGCGGAGGGTACTGAGGGGCGCGCGGCCGTCAGCGAGCGCCGGCTGCATCCCGTCACGCCCTTCCGGCGGGCGTGGGCGCCGATCGCCGTACTCGCCGGATGGGCCGTGCACGACCCGGACGGAGCGCAGCAGCAGCTGGCGCGGCTGACCACCACCATGCTGCTGCTCGGGCTCGCGGTGCTGGTACCGGTGGCCGGCCTCTACGGTTTCCTGTCCTGGTGGTTCACGCACTACGCGGTCACCGACACCGAACTGCGCATCCGGACCGGCCTGTTGTTCCGGCGCACCGCGCACATCCGGCTGGAGCGCATCCAGGCCGTGGACGTCTCCCGTCCGCTCCTCGCGCGCGTGGCGGGCGTGGCGAAGCTGCGGATCGACGTCGTGGGTACGGACGACAAGGACGAACTCGCATTCCTGGGCGAGCGGGAGGCACGCGCCCTCCGCGCGGAGCTGCTCGCGCGCGCCGCGGGTTTCGCGCCCGAGACGGCGCGTGAAGTCGGTGAGGCGCCGGCGCACGAGCTCATGCGCGTGCCCCCACGCGCACTGGCGCTCTCCTTGGTGCTGACGGGCGCCACTTGGGGCTCGCTGTGCGCCGCGCTCGTCGTACCGACCGTGCTCTGGCTCACCACCCACAACCTGTGGTCGGTCCTCGCCACGGCCCTCCCGCTGTTCGGCGCGGCCGGCGCGAGCAGCGCGGGACGGTTCGCCGGCGAGTTCGACTGGAAGGTGAGCGAGTCACCGGACGGACTGCGCATCGACCACGGGCTGCTCGACCGTACGCACGAGACGGTCCCGCCCGGCCGGGTGCAGACCGTGCGGTTCGTGGAGCCGCTGCTGTGGCGGCGGCTCGGCTGGGTGCGGGTGGAACTGGACGTGGCCGGGTCCGCCAACTCGGTGCTGGTGCCGGTCGCCCCGCGCCCGATCGCCGAGTCGGTCGTCGCACGCGTGCTGCACGGCGTGACCGTGCCGCAGGAGCAGGCGCGGCCGCCGCGGCGGGCCCGCTGGTGCGTGCCGGTGTGGTGGCGCGGGCACGGCCTCGCGGTCACCGACACGGTGTTCGCCGCCCGGCACGGCCTGCTGCGTCGCAGGCTCTCGCTGGTCCCGCACGCCAAGGTGCAGAGCGTTCGGCTGAGCCAGGGTCCCTGGCAGCGCCTCTGGCGCCTCGCGGACGTCCATGTGGACACGGGGGCGGACAAGACCGTGAAGGCCTGCCTGCGGGACGCCCAGGAGGCCGCGCGGCTCCTGCACGCCCAGGCGGAGAGGTCCCGTACGGGCCGCAGGGACGCCCGCCCCGACCGCTGGATGACCTCGGGATGACACGAGGCCCGGCTCCCTGTGCGGGAAGCCGGGCCTCGTGCCTGCCTGGTGAGAGCTCAGGAAGCCGCGCTGCGCAGCCCCTGGACGTCGATCTGCTCGGTCTCGTCGTGCGCGGTCAGGTCGATGACCTGGCTGACGCCGTCCTCCTGCGCACCGGCGGGCTTGAACTCGGCCTCGGCCTCGGCCTTGTGCACAGCGAGGGCCTCCGGGCCCACGACGTCGGCGAGATCCTCGTTCTGCACGGAGTCCAGCGCGGCCTTCGGTGCGCCCTTCTGGGTGCCGAAGAAGTCGAAACCGCCCTCGACCATCGGCCGCCGCGCGGGCGCGGCCGGTACGACGGCCACCGCGGTCGGCACCGTGAAGTGCCCGGCGGGCGGCCGGCCCACGGGCTTGACGGGCTCGGCCGGGACCGTGGGTGTGGCGGCCGCGCGCGTGTGCCCGTCGGCCGCCAGGGGCTGCCCCTGCGCCTCGTCCTCCTTCGCGGCCGGCGCACCGGCATCGCTCCGAGGACCGCCGGCACCGTCCGTCACACCTTCGACCGCGCCTTTGCCGGCGCTTTTTCCGGCGCCTGTCTCGGTGCCCTCTGCGGCGACGTCTCGCGCGGCTTCCGCAGTGCCCTCCGAAGTGCCCTCCGAACGGGCGGAATCGGCCGTAGCCGCATCAGACCTGCGGACATCGGCCTTGCCCGCCGGGACAGCGCCCGCATCGGCCACAGCCTCGTCGACTTCGGCATCGGCACATACCTCGGGAGCCACCGCCTCCGGAGCCGTACCTCCAGGAACCACAGCCTCGGAACCCGGAGCCTTGGAAGCCTCGTCGCCCTCGGGAGCCACCGCCTCCGCGGCTTCCGGCACGGACTCGGACGGGGCCTCGCCGGCCTCGCCGTCGAAACGCGCCAGAGCCGTCAGGGCGCTCCGGTACAGCCGTGCGCCCTCGGGCGAGAACACGGCCTGCGCCGTCGGCTCGCCCCCGGCGTCCACCCCGGCCTCACCTGCTGCCTCGGTGGCCTCGTCCGCCGCCTCCGTCCCGAGCGGTTCCGGTGCGGGGCGACGCGCGGGCGGCAGCGCGGGCGAGGACGACGGTACGGCCGCCTCGATCTCCAGCAGGCGACGTCCCTCCAGGGCGCTCGCGCGCTCGGTCTCCGCGGTGGCGTACCGGCGCAGCAGGGCCGCGTGCTCGTTGCGCAGGCCCGCCAGCTCCGTGCGCTTGGCGCGCAGCCGCTGCTCGAGCTTCGTGCGCAGTTCGCGCGACTCCTCCAGGTCGGTCTCCAGTTCGGCGACCCGTTCCTCGTACCGCCATTCGTCGCCGGCACGCGCGCGTGTGAGCTCGGCGACCCGCTTGCCCGCCTGCGTGTCCCAGCGGCGCATCACGACCGCGCCGACGACCGCCGTCGCGGCGGCCGCACCGGCCAGGGCGCGCAGCACCATGGCCTCGGAGAACACCCAGGGACCCAGCGCGCAGACGACGGAGACACCGGCGATCGCCGAGGCAGGCAACAGCCGGTGCAGAGGTGGGGAATGGCGATGGCGTCCACGTGGCATGGCCAGAAACTTACCGCGCGTAGGCGAATCGTGGGCCCCCGCCCCGTAAAAACACGGCCACATCACCGGTTTTACGGGGTGTCAGGCCCAGAGGGGTTCAGTGGGCGACCAACCGGGTGCTGAGCCACTGGAGCGTGCTGGGGATCTCCCGCTTCCAGGTGTTGAAGTTGTGCCCGCCGCTCGGAAGGATGATCGACGAAATCCTGGTCACGTTCGTGTCCTGCACGCTCTTGATGAATTTGAGCGTGTCCTTGTAATTGTGCTCACCGACCTTGCTGCTGGTGACCAGCAGCGACGTCTCGGGCGGGGTCAGATTCTTGATCGTCCAGAAGAGGTCGGCACGATTCTGCAGGTTCTTGTTGCCGTGGAAGAGATCCC
Organism: Streptomyces roseochromogenus subsp. oscitans DS 12.976; assembly: GCF_000497445.1. Lineage (NCBI taxonomy): Bacteria > Bacillati > Actinomycetota > Actinomycetes > Kitasatosporales > Streptomycetaceae > Streptomyces > Streptomyces roseochromogenus. Next base: position 4,084,263 of record NZ_CM002285.1, read on the forward strand.
CGGTGGTGGGGTCGATCGGCGCCTTGTAGTAGGGCGAAAGGCCCGCGGCGGCCGCGTACGAACCCGGGTGGTGCATGGCGATCTTCAGAGCGCAGTACCCGCCGGTCGAGTCGCCGACGATGCCCCAGCTGGCGGGGGTCTTGTCGACCCGGTAGTGGGCCATCACCGAGTCGCGCAGGTCCTTTGCGAAGAAGGTCTCGGCCTGCGGGCCACCGGGAACGTCGACGCACTCGGTGTCCCGCGGCGGCGCCACGGTCGGCCGCATCATCACCAGGATCATCGGCTGCATCTTGCCCTGCTTGGACAGCTGCTGCGCCGTACTGGGGTAGTGCAGCTTGTCCACCAGCGCCTGAGCCGTACCGGGGTAACCGGTGAGGACGACGGACACCGGGAACTTGCGCGCGTGGTTCTGCGGCTGGAAGTACTCCGGAGGCAGGTACACGAACGCCGGCGTGGCGATGTGGGTCGTACGGCCGATGATGTCGACCTTCTGGACCTGCCCGGCCACCTGCGGCAGCGCGCTGCTCACACCGATGACCCGGGATGTGGAGACCACCTGTATGGGGCTGTTGCCGCCGCCGCCGGCTATGTGGTCGACGACCACCCCCTGGCCGTTCTCCTGGCCGAACAGGTCGGCCCAGCTGGCGTAGAACCCGAAGGTCTGGTTGGCGGCGAGGCCCACGGAGCCGAAGATCACCAGCTGCGTGGCGAGCAACAGCCCGATCCGTCCGCTGACTGCGCGCCAGCTCTGCCGTGCCAGGCGTGGCCAAAGCCACACCGTGGCGGCGAACAGAACGGCGGCGGCGATGACCGCCAGCACCAGCACCTTATTGCTCGTGAGACCCATGGGCTACTTCCTGCCTGCGCTTTCCGCCCGGCACAGCCCACGCGTCGTTGCGAGGGCTTGCCCGGGGCTTTCCTTGACCTTTGACCCGACTTTCCGGCGGGGAGTGAACCTCTCTCCCCGAGACACCGTCCTAGAGGGCGCAATGTCGCCGGATGCCCGTTCGGGCCCGGGTTCAAGGTCTCTCGCAGAACTACGGGATGCGATGTCTGTCAGGATAGATGGGGAAATGTCGGGCGGGGTTCCGAGCCGATCCAGCCGGGCACGGCGCATACTGCGCGGCCCGCGCCCCGAGGCCGTTCCCGTCCTCGTCGGCAGGGCGGCCGCCCTCGTGGGCGTCCTGGACATTGCCGCGGGTGTGTTCCCACGCTTCCGTCACAGCCGTATGCACGCTATCGCGGAGGTGCTGCCGGGCTCGTTCGGGCCCTTCGCCGCGGCGCTCTCGGTCAGTGCCGGTGTGCTGTTGCTGCTGCTCGCGCACGGGCTCAAACGGCGCAAGCGCCGAGCGTGGCGGGCCGCGGTCGCGCTGCTGCCGGCGGGTGCGGCGGCGCAGTTCGCGTACCGGCACTCGATCGTCGGCGTGCTGATCGCGGTCGCTCTGCTCGTGCCGCTGCTGCTCCATCGTGACCAGTTCGCGGCCCTGCCGGACCCACGCAGCAGGTGGCGCGCTCTTACCAACTTCGTACTCATGAGCGCCGGTTCCCTCGTCCTCGGACTCGTGATCGTCAGCGTCCACCCGCACCGGACGATCGGCGACCCGAGCCTGGCAGACCGGCTGACACACGTCGTCTACGGCCTGTTCGGCTTCGAGGGTCCGGTCGACTACCAGGGCAATACGTCCTGGACCGTCGCCTTCTCGCTCGGCGCCCTCGGCTGGATCACCGCTGTCACCACCATCTACCTGGCGTTCCGCCCCGAGCACCCGGCGGCGCGCCTCACCGAGGAGGACGAGTCCCGGCTGCGGGCCCTGCTGGAGAAGCACGGCGGCCGCGACTCCCTCGGCCACTTCGCGCTGCGCCGCGACAAGGCGGTCGTCTTCTCGCCCAGCGGCAAGGCCGCGGTCACCTACCGGGTCATCTCCGGCGTGATGCTCGCCAGCGGCGACCCGATCGGTGATGTCGAGGCCTGGCCCGGCGCCATCGAGCGCTTCATGGACGAGGCCAAGGCCCACTCCTGGACCCCGGCCGTCGTGGGCTGCTCGGAGACGGGCGGCGAGGTGTGGACCCGCGAGACCGGCCTGGACGCCCTGGAACTGGGGGACGAGGCGGTGGTGGACGTCGCGGATTTCTCGCTCGCCGGACGCGCGATGCGCAACGTGCGACAGATGGTCAAGCGCATCGAGCGAGCCGGCTACGAAACCCGAGTACGGCGCATCCGTGACCTCGGTGAGGCCGAGCTGGACCGGATCCGGCGGGCCGCGGAGGACTGGCGCGGCACCGACACCGAGCGCGGCTTCTCCATGGCACTCGGCCGCGTCGGCGATCCCGCCGACGGCGACTGCCTGATCGCCACCGCCCACAAGCAGGACGACGAGCCCGGCGAGTACGGCGACCTGAAGGCGGTCCTGCACTTCGTGCCCTGGGGCAAGGACGGCGTCTCGCTGGACCTGATGCGCCGCGACCGCAGCGCCGACCCCGGCATGAACGAACTGCTGATCGTCGCCGCCCTGCAGGCCGCGCCGAAGTTCGGCATCGCCCGGATCTCGCTGAACTTCGCGATGTTCCGCTCCGCCCTCGCGCGCGGGGAGAAGATCGGCGCCGGTCCGGTGCTGCGTGCCTGGCGCGGGCTGCTGGTGTTCCTCTCGCGCTGGTTCCAGATCGAGTCGCTGTACAAGTTCAACGCCAAGTTCCAGCCGCGCTGGGAACCCCGGTTCATGGTCTACCGTGCCACGACCGACCTGCCCCGCATCGGCTTCGCCACCATGCAGGCGGAGGGCTTCGTCGACCTCGCGCTTCCGCTCCCGCGCTTCCTGCGCCGGCGCAGGGCGACCGCCGAGCGCCCCTGCGCGCACTCCGTGGCGGAACGGGACGTGCGCGCGGCTTGAGCGCCGCACGGCGACCCTGAGCACCACGGAAGCGAGCGGTGCGACCGAGGACCGGCCCGGGCGGGCGTCCCACCCCCTCCAGCACGGGGTCTCCGCCCGGGCCGCCGCGCATTCCCGGTGCCCCGCTGGGCCTACGCTGAACGTATGAACAACCACAGCGGGCGCGGCCAGGTGGCCGGCCTTCCGGCTTGGGACCGGTGCGCGGTCATGGGTGTGGTCAACGTGACCCCCGACTCCTTCTCCGACGGCGGCCGCTGGTTCGACACGACCGCCGCCGTGAAGCGCGGCCTGGACCTCGTGTCCGAGGGCGCCGACCTGGTCGACGTCGGCGGCGAGTCCACCCGCCCCGGCGCCACCCGCGTGGACGAGGACGAGGAGCTCCGCCGGGTCGTCCCGGTCGTCCGCGGCCTCGCCTCCGAGGGCGTCGTCGTCTCCGTCGACACCGTGCGCGCCTCCGTCGCCGAACAGTCCCTCGCGGCCGGTGCCGCCCTCGTCAACGACGTCAGCGGCGGCCTCGCCGACCCCGCGATGATCCCGGCGGTCGCCGCCGCGGGCGCCCCGTTCGTCGTCATGCACTGGCGCGGCTTCCTCCAGGGCGACAACGTCAAGGGCGACTACGAGGACGTCGTCGCCGAAGTCGTGGACGAACTGCACGCGCGTGTGGAGGCTGTTCTTGCGGGCGGCATCGCCCCCGACCGCATCGTCGTCGACCCCGGCCTCGGCTTCTCCAAGGAGGCCGAGCACGACCTCATCCTCCTCGCCCACCTCCACCGTCTGCGCGCCCTCGGCTACCCCCTGCTCGTGGCCGCCTCCCGCAAGCGGTTCCTCGGCCGCGTCCTCGCCGGCCCGGACGGGGCGCCCCCGCCGGCCCGGGAGCGCGACGCAGCCACGGCCGCCGTCTCCGCACTCGCGGCGCACTCCGGCGCGTGGGCGGTGCGCGTGCACGAGGTGCGCGCCACCGCGGACGCGGTACGGGTCGCGCGCGCCGTGGAGGAGGCGCGTACGGCAGGTTCAGCGCTGGGCGCTGCAGGTGAGCGCGGGGCGCGGGACGCGGAGCACACGCCGGGCACCGAGAGCGAGCAAGAGGCGCGCGGCGACGGGCGCGCGCCCGGTGCCGGTGGTGAGCGCGGGGCGGAAGGACCCCGGTGAGCGCCCCTCATACCGACGTCGAACAGGTGGAGGCCGCCAACACCGCCTTCTACGAGGCGATGGAACGCGGTGACTTCGAGGAGCTGTCCTCGCTCTGGCTCACCCCCGCCGACCTGGGCGTGGACGAGGAGTACCACGACCCGGCGGACACCGGCGTGATCTCCTGCGTCCACCCCGGCTGGCCAGTGCTCACCGGCCGCGGCGAGGTCCTCAGGTCGTATGCCCTGATCATGGCCAACACCGACTACATCCAGTTCTTCCTCACCGATGTGCACGTCTCCGTGACCGGCGACACCGCGCTCGTGACCTGCACCGAGAACATCCTCAGCGGTGGCCCCGCCCCGAAGGACGGCGCGGAACTGGGACCGCTGGTCGGGCAGCTCGTCGTCGCCACGAACGTGTTCCGGCGCACGCCCTCCGGCTGGAAGCTCTGGTCGCACCACGCCTCCCCCGTCCTGGCGGAGAGTGACGACGAGGACGGCGAGAGCGCCGTCGACGGCGTGAATCCGGACGACGATCCCCTCGCCTGAGCCGGTGGACCCCGCACAGGGAGCAAGAAGTGGTTGGAATCACCTACCCCTGGGTATGAGCCGCTACCAGCCCATGACAGGGCCGGGTTTTCCCGGGGAAACACGAGATGAACCCTCGTGATCCCGGTCCGGGCCCGCGCCCCGCAGCCCGGCTTTGTCAGTGCCCGCAGGTAGATTCGTCTGAAGCCGGTGTGCCGCCCGCACGCGGTACGGGCCGGTCATTCCCGACGATTGCAGGAGTGATTCGCGTGGATCGTGTCGCGCTGCGCGGCCTCAGGGCCCGCGGGCACCACGGTGTGTTCCCCAAGGAGCGCGAGGAGGGCCAGACCTTCATCGTCGACCTCGTCCTGGGGCTGGACACCCGGCCGGCCGCGGCCGACGACGACCTGGCGAAGACCGTGCACTACGGCATCGTGGCCGAGGAGGTCGCGGCCGTGGTCGCGGGCGAGCCGGTCGACCTCATCGAGACCCTCGCCGAGCGAATCGCCCAGACCTGTCTGAAGCACGAAGGGGTCCAGGAGGTCGAAGTCTGCGTCCACAAGCCGGACGCGCCGATCACCGTCCCCTTCGATGATGTGACCGTCACCATCACCCGGAGCCGAGTATGACCCGACCTTTCCTCCAGGGTCACAGCGACCCGACCGTCCAGCCGGTGCCCGCCTCGGTCGTCGAGCAGGTCGACGCCGCCGACACGACCCTGCAGAACCCCAAATGGGCCGTGATCTCCATCGGCTCCAACCTCGGCAACCGCCTGGAGACCCTCCAGGGCGCCGTCGACGCGCTCGAGGACACTCCAGGCGTGCGCGTCAAAGCGGTCTCCCCGGTGTACGAGACGGAGCCGTGGGGCGTCGAGCCCGGCAGCCAGCCGTCGTACTTCAACGCGGTGGTGATCCTGAAGACCACTTTGCCCCCCGCCTCCCTGCTGGAGCGGGCGCACGCCGTCGAAGAGGCCTTCAAGCGGGTCCGCGACGAGCACTGGGGCCCGCGCACCCTGGACGTCGACATCGTCGCCTACGCGGACGTCACCTCCGACGACCCTCAGCTCACCCTGCCCCACCCGCGCGCCCACGAACGCGCCTTCGTGCTCGCGCCCTGGCACGACGTGGACCCGCAGGCCCAGCTGCCCGGCCGCGGCCCGGTGGCCGAACTGCTGTCGGCCATCACCCGCGCGGGCGTCGAACCCCGCGAGGACCTGGAACTCCGACTGCCCGAGTAGTCGTTAAGGTCAAGACGACAAGGTCGACACGACCGCAGTCCGGACCGGTCCGGGGGAGCTGAAGGGACACCGTGAGAGAGCTGCGCATCAGGGTGCTGGCGGGCGTGTTCGTCGTGGCCGGGATCCTGTCCTGGGCGGGCGCCCGCCTCTGGAACTCGATCGGGACCCTCCCCAGCGTCCCCCTGGCCGCGCCCGTCGTGCTCGCCCTGATCGCGGTGGTCCTGCTCTCGACGGCGCTGTCGCTGCGCGCCCGTCTCAAGGCCCAGCGCGAGCGCCGCCCCGGTGCGAAGGGCGTCGACCCGCTGATGGCCGCCCGCGCGGTCGTCTTCGGCCAGGCCAGCGCCCTGGTCGCCGCCCTCGTCGCCGGCATGTACGGCGGCACGGGCGTCTTCCTGCTGGAGCTGCTCGACATCCCGACCCGCCGCGACCAGGCCCTCTACGCCGGCTTCTCGGTCCTGGCAGGCGTCGGCGTGATAGCGGCGGCACTGTTCCTGGAACGGGTGTGCAGGCTCCCGGAGGACGACGACCAGAACCCCCCGGGGGCAGAGCCGGTGGCATGACCACCGGCCCGGGGCGAAGACCTCGGCGGCGTGAGCCTAGGCATCAGCGCCGATGTGGGCGTCCAAGGGTCAGCGCGCCATGATGAGGCTCATCGCCTCATTCCGTGTGGCCACGTTCCGCAGCTGACCACGGACAGCGGACGTTATGGTCTTCGCCCCCGGCTTGCGGATACCGCGCATGGACATGCACATGTGCTCGCACTCGATGACCACGATCACGCCTCGCGGCTCCAGGATCGTCATCAGGGAGTCGGCGATCTGCGTCGTGAGACGTTCCTGCACCTGGGGGCGGCGCGCGAAGACGTCCACGAGCCGGGCCAGCTTGGACAGGCCGGTGATCTTTCCGGTCGTCGACGGGATGTAGCCGACGTGCGCGACTCCCCGGAACGGCACCAGATGATGTTCACAGGTGCTGTACACCTCGATGTCCTTCACCAGGACCATCTCGTCGTGCCCCAGGTCGAACGTCGTCGTCAGGACGTCCTCGGGCTTCTGCCACAAGCCCGCGAAGATCTCCTTGTACGCCCGTGCCACCCGAGCCGGGGTCTCCCGCAGGCCTTCGCGGTCCGGGTCCTCGCCGACCGCGATCAGCAGCTCGCGTACGGCGTTCTCGGCGCGCTTCTCGTCGAACTCGCCGATGCGGCCCTCACCGTCCAGCGTCACGGGGTCGGTCATCTGGTTCCTCGTTCCTGAGCCTTCACACGTGGCGGCAGCCACATGTTCATGTTGCGGACATAAGAACGCCGCGCCCCCAGGCTAAAACCTGGCGGACGCGGCGTTCATTCCGGGCCGGGTGGCCGAAAGCCGTCAGCTTTCCGAGCGGTCCTCCGGGGTCTGGTCCGTCACCGGGGCCGACTCCGCGGCGGTGGACTTGACCGTGCTGATCGCGGCCGTCGCTCCGTTCGTACCGTTGGTCAGTGCCAGCTCCTTCGGGGAGAGCACCGGCGGGCGGGTGGACGGGGTGCGGCGCGAAGAGCCGGTCCAGGCAGGCCGCGGCGGGCGCTTGACGATCGGGGCGAAGATCTCGGCGATCTCCTCCTTGCCCAGGGTCTCCTTCTCCAGCAGGTGAAGGACGAGCTGGTCGAGCACGTCGCGGTTCTCGACCAGGATCTCCCAGGCCTCGTTGTGCGCGGTCTCGATGAGCTTCTTGACCTCTTCGTCGACCAGCGCGGCGACCTCTTCCGAGTAGTCACGCTGGTGAGCCATCTCACGGCCGAGGAAGGGCTCGCTGTTGTCGCCGCCGAACTTGATGGCGCCGAGCCGCTCGGTCATGCCGTACTGGGTGACCATCGCGCGGGCCAGGTTGGTGGCCTTCTCGATGTCGTTCGCGGCGCCGGTGGTCGGGTCGTGGAAGACCAGTTCTTCGGCGGCGCGGCCGCCCAGCATGTAGGCCAGCTGGTCGAGCATCTCGTTGCGCGTGGTCGAGTACTTGTCCTCGTCCGGCAGGACCATCGTGTAGCCGAGGGCGCGGCCGCGGGACAGGATCGTGATCTTGTGGACCGGGTCGGAGTTCGGCGAGGCCGCCGCGACCAGGGCGTGACCGCCCTCGTGGTACGCGGTGATCTTCTTCTCCTTGTCCGACATGATCCGGGTCCGCTTCTGCGGGCCCGCGACCACACGGTCGATCGCCTCGTCCAGCGCCCTGTTGTCGATCAGCTTCTGGTCGCCTCGGGCGGTGAGCAGCGCGGCCTCGTTCAGCACGTTCGCGAGGTCGGCGCCGGTCATGCCCGGGGTGCGGCGGGCGACGGCGGACAGGTCGACGTCGGGCGCGACCGGCTTGCCCTTCTGGTGGACCTTGAGGATCTCCAGACGGCCCTGCAGGTCCGGCGGGTCGACCGCGATCTGCCGGTCGAAGCGGCCCGGGCGCAGCAGCGCCGGGTCGAGGATGTCGGGCCGGTTGGTGGCGGCGATCAGGATGACGCCGCCCTTGACGTCGAAGCCGTCCATCTCGACGAGCAGCTGGTTCAGGGTCTGCTCGCGCTCGTCGTGACCACCGCCGAGGCCGGCACCGCGATGGCGGCCGACCGCGTCGATCTCGTCGACGAAGACGATCGCCGGGGCGTTCGCCTTGGCCTGCTCGAACAGGTCACGGACTCGGGAGGCACCGACACCGACGAACATCTCGACGAAGTCGGAACCGGAGATCGAGTAGAAGGGGACGCCCGCCTCGCCGGCGACGGCGCGCGCGAGCAGGGTCTTGCCGGTACCCGGGCGGCCGTAGAGCAGCACGCCCTTGGGGATCTTGGCGCCGACGGCCTGGAACTTGGCCGGCTCCTGCAGGAACTCCTTGATCTCGTGGAGCTCCTCGACGGCCTCGTCGCAGCCGGCGACGTCGGAGAAGGTCGTCTTCGGGGTGTCCTTGGTGATGAGCTTGGCCTTGGACTTGCCGAAGTTCATGACCCGGGAGCCGCCGCCCTGCATCTGGTTCATCAGGAACAGGAAGACGACCACGATCAGGACGAAGGGCAGCAGGGAGAGCAGGACGCCGACGAACGGGTTCTGCTTGGACGGCGACACCGTGTAGCCGTCCGGGATCTGCTTGTCCTGGTACTTGGTCTGCAGAGTGCCGGCGACGGTCTCGCCCTGCCGGTCGATGTAGCTCGCCTGGATCTTCGAGCTGCCGTCGACCTTGTAACCGTCCTTGAGCGTGACCTTGATGCTCTGCTCGTCACCGGTGGTCAGCTTGGCCGACTGGACCTTGTTGTCGTTGATCGCCGCCACGACCTGGCCGGTGTCCACCGTCTTGTAGCCGCCGGACGAGCCGACGACCTGCATCAACACGACCACGGCAAGGACGGCCAGCACGATCCACATGACCGGCCCACGGAAGTATCGCTTCACGTCCATCCATACGGAGCGGTACCGCCCCGTCCCTCCTGCCATAGTGAGTTTGATAAGACAGTTCTTCTGACGGTACCCCAGCATGGATGCCCGAAGCCGCACGATGCCGCTTCGACGGCGGGGAAACCCGTCTCTGCATGCTTCAACGGCACGGAACCCGCCGGGGTTCCCGATCGTCCTACAAGGCTTGAGCCGACTGGCTCACACCAACCGGTCCGGCTCAGCCGCCGTAGACGTGAGGCGCGAGCGTACCGACGAACGGCAGGTTGCGGTACTTCTCGGCGTAATCGAGGCCGTAGCCGACGACGAACTCGTTCGGGATGTCGAAGCCGACCCACTCGACGTCGATGGCGACCTTGGCCGCGTCGGGCTTGCGCAGCAGCGTGCACACCTTCAGGGAGGCGGGCTCGCGGGAGCCGAGGTTGTTGATCAGCCAGGACAGGGTCAGGCCGGAGTCGATGATGTCCTCGACGATCAGGACGTGCTTGCCCTTGATGTCGGTGTCGAGGTCCTTGAGGATCCGCACGACACCGGAGGACTGGGTGCCCGCGCCGTAGGAGGACACGGCCATCCAGTCCATGGTGAGAGGGGTGGACAGCGCCCGCGCGAGGTCTGCCATGACCATCACGGCGCCCTTGAGGACGCCGACGATGAGCAGGTCCTTGCCCTCGTACTCCGCGTCGATCTTCGCGGCCAGCTCGGCCAGCTTCGCGTCGATCTCTTCCTTGCTGATGAGCACCTGCTGGAGGTCGGCACCCATGTCTTTCGCGTCCACCCGCATCACTTTCGGTCGTCCCGCACTTACGGCCGCAGTCACGGCCACCGGCTGCCCGGGCCGGCCGCCGGAGGGTCGCTCCGCGGGGCCGGGATTCAGCCTTGCCGAATCACCAGTCTGCCACCCTGGCGCTGGGCGACGACTTTGCCCGGGAGATTGATGGCTCCCTGGCCGCGCCAGCCGGTGATCAGACGGTCGACTTCCTCGATGTGGCGGGCGAACAGCGAACCGGCCGGGGCACCGGCCTCGATGGCCGCGCGGCGCAGGATCCGGCGGCGTACGGCGGGCGGCAGGGCGTAGAGCTTGGCGCATTCCAGCAGGCCCGTGGCGTCACGTACGGAGGCCTCGGCCTGGCTGGCCCAGGCGTCGAGGGCGTCGGCGTCGTCGCGGGAGAGCTGGGCGGTGCGGGCGAGCGCCTCCACGACTCCTTTGCCGAGGGCCTTCTCCAGCGCGGGCAGGCCTTCGTGCCGGAGCCGGGAGCGGGTGTAGGCCGGGTCGGTGTTGTGCGGGTCGTCCCAGACCGGCAGGGACTGGGCCATGCAGGCCTTGCGGGCGGTCTGCCGGTCGAGTGCCAGGAAGGGCCGCCGGTAGCGGCCGCCGGTCCCCGAGACCGCGGCCATCCCGGACAGGGAGCGGATGCCGGAGCCGCGGGCGAGGCCGAGCAGGACGGTTTCGGCCTGGTCGTCGCGGGTGTGGCCGAGGAGGATCGCCGTGGCCCCGTGGCGTTCGGCGACGGCGTCGAGGGCGGCGTAGCGGGCGTCGCGGGCGGCTGCTTCGGGGCCGCCGTCGCGGCCGACGGTGACGGCGACGCACTCGACCGGGTCGAGACCGAGTTCTTGCAGGCGCAGCGCGACCTCGTCGGCGCGGAGGCCGGAGCCGGGCTGGAGGCCGTGGTCGACGGTGACGCCACCGGCGCGGACACCGAGCCGGGGCGCCTCGAAGGCGAGGGCGGAGGCGAGGGCCATGGAGTCGGCGCCGCCGGAGCACGCTACGAGCACGAGCGGGGAGGGGGACCGCTCGGCTGTCCGGTGCGTGCGCTCGCCGGAGGCCTGCCGGCCGAGCCCGCTGGGGGTGTGGTCGTCGTTGAGGATGTCGTGGAGGACGCGGCGGACCGCCAGGCGTATCGCCGCGACCGCAGGATGGGGACCCATGTCCGGTTCCCTTCATGAAGTTTTCGGGGGGTGAGCCCGAGTCGGTCACTCAGAGTGTGTAGATGGTGACAGAACCGGGCGGTTCCCCGAGCATTGCACGCCTACGCATGCCCCACGGTCCCTCGGACGGGTGATTGGAGGGGCGTTCGCCTGCCGCAGGCCGGATTCCATTCACGACGTGTCCATGCCGTTCACGACTCTGCCTTGCGGTGCACCCGCGCGACCCAGTCCGCCGGTTTGGCGATCTCCGCCTTGGTGGGCAGGGTGTTGGGCGAGGTCCACACGCGGTTGAAGCCGTCGGTGCCGACCTGCTCGACGACGGCTCGTACGAACCTCTCGCCGTCCCGGTACTGCCTCAGTTTGGCATCCAGACCCAGCAGCTTGCGCAGGGCGAGATCGAGCCGGGAGGCGCCCTTGGCGCGACGCTGCTGGAACTTCTCGCGGATCTCCGAGACGGTCGGTACGACGCTGGGGCCGACACCGTCCATGACGTAGTCGGCGTGCCCCTCCAGCAGGGACATCACGGCGGTGAGCCGGCTGAGGATCTCGCGCTGGGCCGGGGTCTGCACCAGCTCCACGAAGGAGCGGCCGCCGTCGTCCTCCTCGCCCTCGGGGCGGCCTCCGGCGAGGGACTGGGCGGCTTCCCTGATGCGCTCCAGGAAGGTCATCGGGTCGACGTCGGTCTCCGCCAAGAACGACTGGATTTCGCCCTCCAGGTGGTCGCGCAGCCAGGGCACGGCCGTGAACTGGGTGCGGTGGGTCTCCTCGTGCAGGCACACCCACAGCCGGAAGTCGTGCGGCTCGACGTCGAGTTCGCGCTCGACGTGGACGATGTTGGGGGCGACGAGGAGGAGGCGGCCGCCGCCGTTCTCGCCGGCGGGGAGATCGCGGGTGGCGGGGGCGAAGGTCTCGTACTGGCCGAGGACGCGGGAGGACAGGAACGACAGCAGCATGCCGAGTTCCACGCCGGTGACCTTGCCGCCGACGGTGCCGAGGACGGCGCTGCCGGGGCTGCCGGCACGGCGTTCCTGCATCTTCTCCAGGAGCGGTTTGAGGATCTCGCGGAAACCGGCGACGTTGGCGCGGACCCAGCCGGGGCGGTCGACCACGAGGACGGGGGTGTCGTGGGTTTCCTCGGTGCCCATACGAGTGAAGCCCCGGACGTGTTCCTCCGAGGACTTCGCGTGCCGGCGCAGCTCCGCGACGACGGCGCGGGCCTCGTCGCGGCTGACGTCGGGGCCCGGTCGCACGAGCCGCGTCGCGGTCGCCACCGCGAGGTTCCAGTCGACCATCCCGGGAGATGTGGTGCCACCGAAGCCAGTCATGCTGTCAACCGTACGTGAGCGTTCCCGCTTCGGGCAGGCCGTGTGAGGTCGGCGGTGGCCGGGGGTGTTGCCGGGGTACCCGATGCCGGCGGCTACTTGCAGCCGCAGCTCGCCAGTGCCGTCGCCGTTTTGTCCAGGGCGGACTCGGCCTCCGCGGGGTTTGCCGTGCCGGAGGCCATGAAGGCGAAGGCCAGCAGGCGGCCGTCGCTGTCCACGACCGTGCCGGCGAGGGTGTTCACCCCGGTCAGGGTGCCGGTCTTGGCGCGTACGACACCTGCCGCGCTGTCGGTGTAGCGGTCGGCCAGGGTGCCGGTGAAGCCGGCCACGGGCAGGCCGGTGAGGACGGGGCGCAGGCCGGGGCGGCCGGGGTCGCCGGCGGTGACCAGGAGGCCGGTGAGGAGGTCGGCGGTGAGCCTGTCGTCGCGGTCGAGGCCGCTGCCGTCGTGGAAGGCGGCGCCGGACATCGGCAGGCCGAGCTTGGTCAGCCGCGCGGAGATCGCCTTGGCACCTCCGTCGAAGCTGCCGGGCTCGCCGCTGGCGAGGGCCGTCTGGCGGGCCAGGTGCTCGGCGATGTCGTTGTCGCTGTTGGTCAGCATGCGCTCGACCAGGACGGACAGCGGGGGCGAGGAGACCGTGGCGAGGGTCTCCGCGCGCGTGCTGGCCTTGGAGGGACCGGGGGCCGTGGTGGTGATGCCGGCGTCCTCCAGGAAGCCCGCGAACTTGCCGGCCGCGTCCTTCGCCGGGTCGTTCACGCGGGCCGCCGGACCGCTGGTGGAGTCGTCGGTGCGGCCCTCGTCGGCGGTCAGGGCGCTGACCGGCGCCAGGTTGTCGTTGACGCCGATGGGGTGCAGGGCGGGTCCGGAGTACAGGGTCGTGTCGTAGGAGAGCGTGACCTTGTGGATGCCGCGCTTCCGGAGTGCTTTCGCGCTGCTCGCCGCCAGCGTGCGCAGACTGGCCCAGCCGTCGGCGTTCTTGTGGGCGGTGAGAGTGGGGTCGCCGCCGCCCACCAGGACGAGTTCGCCGGTGTCGGGTTCGAGGGCGGCGCCAGTGGTGAGGCGATGGTCGGGGCCCAGGGCGGACAGGGCGGCGACCGCGGTGGCGATCTTGGTGGTGGAGGCCGGGGTGAGGGCCTTGTTGTCGTCGGCGCCGTACACGCGCGTGCCGGTCACCATGTCGACGACGGC
>NZ_CM002285.1:4098995-4132701 GCF_000497445.1 Streptomyces roseochromogenus subsp. oscitans DS 12.976
ACCACGCCGGCGGCGACGTGCGAGGCCTGCCGTGGCGGCGCCCGCGGTGTACTGCCAGGTCCTGACGGACCGCGCACGCGGCAGGTGCGGGGGCCGGGGCCCAAGGGCCCGTGCCCACCGCGCAAGCCGGGGCTTCGCGGCCGTCGCGGCCCGCGCCAGACGCGGTCGTACGGCGTTCGCGATCCGCTCCAGCTGCGGTCCCGCGGCCCGCCAAGGCCTCAGCTCTGGCACGACCACCAGCCCCTTTCGCGATCACACACCTGCGTGAGGGACACTTAACCACCAGAACTATGTGCTGATCATGGAGGAGCCACCGGTGGAGTTCGACGTCACGATCGAGATCCCGAAGGGTTCGCGCAACAAGTACGAGGTGGATCACGAGTCCGGTCGGATCCGCCTGGACCGTCGTCTCTTCACCTCGACCGCCTACCCGACCGACTACGGCTTCGTCGAGAACACCCTCGGCGAGGACGGCGACCCGCTGGACGCGCTGGTCATCCTGGACGAGCCGACCTTCCCGGGCTGCCTCATCAAGTGCCGTGCGATCGGCATGTTCCGGATGACGGACGAGGCGGGCGGCGACGACAAGCTGCTGTGCGTTCCGGCCACCGACCCGCGGGTGGAGCACCTGCGCGACATCCACCACGTGTCGGAGTTCGACCGCCTGGAGATCCAGCACTTCTTCGAGGTGTACAAGGACCTGGAGCCCGGCAAGTCGGTCGAGGGTGCCAACTGGGTGGGCCGTACGGACGCCGAGGCGGAGATCGAGCGGTCGTACAAGCGCTTCAAGGAGCAGGGCGGCCACTGAGGACTGTCCTGCCTGAATGGGCCGCACGCGTGCGCGTGCGGCCCATTTGTATGTCCGCTGCCTGTCCATGCGCATACTGAGCCATACGGAAGGTGACGTTCAGGGAGCGGTGCGAGGTGACGGAGGCGGAGGACCGCAAGCCCCGGTCGGACGAGGCGCGGTACGACCCGGAGATCACGTCCGAGTTCGCCATTCCCGCGGGGCTCGACGTGCCGAGGACGGTCGGTGAGCCGGAGACCACATCCGAGTTCACGGTCCCGAAGGGGCTGCACACGCCGGAGCCGCCGAGTGCCGAGCCGGAGGGGTCGGCGTTCAGCCTGCCCAGTGCCTGCAGCGCCAAGGACGCCCTGATCGCGTTCACCCCGCCCACCGGGGTGCCGCTGGTCAGTCTGGTCAAGGACGCGCCCTGGCAGGACCGGATGCGCACGATGCTGCGCATGCCGGTGGCCGAGCGGCCCGCGCCGGAGCACGTGCAGCGCCACGAGGAGGAGGGCCCGGCCGTCCCGCGCGTCCTCGACCTGACCCTGCGTATCGGGGAGCTGCTGCTGGCCGGCGGTGAGGGCGCGGAGGACGTGGAAGCCGCGATGTTCGCGGTGTGCCGCTCCTACGGCCTGGACCGCTGCGAGCCGAACGTCACCTTCACACTGCTGTCGATCTCGCACCAGCCGTCGCTGGTGGACGACCCGGTGACGGCGTCGCGGACGGTACGGCGGCGGGGCACCGACTACACGCGGCTCGCGGCCGTGTTCCGGCTGGTGGACGACCTGACCGACCCGGAGACCCATGTCTCCCTGGAGGAGGCCTACCGGCGGCTGGCGGAGATACGCCGTAACCGGCATCCCTACCCCGGCTGGGCGCTGACCCTGGCCGGCGGTCTGCTGGCCGGTGCGGCCTCCGTGCTGGTCGGCGGTGATCTGATCGTGTTCGTCGCGGCGGCCGTCGGCGCGATGCTCGGCGACCGGCTGGCCTGGCTGTGCGCGGGGCGCGGGCTGCCGGAGTTCTACCAGTTCACGGTCGCCGCGATGCCGCCCGCGGCGATCGGGGTGGCGTTCGCGCTGGCGCACGTCGATGTGAAGGCGTCCGCCGTCGTCACCGGTGGGCTGTTCGCGCTGCTGCCCGGGCGGGCGCTGGTGGCGGGCGTGCAGGACGGTCTGACCGGCTTCTACATCACCGCCGCGGCCCGTCTGCTGGAAGTCCTGTACCTCTTCGTGGGCATCGTCGCCGGCGTGCTGGTCGTCCTGTACTTCGGCGTGAAGGTCGGGGGCAAGCTGAACCCGGACGCGGCGCTCATCATCAACGAAAGGCCGCTGATCCAGATCGCGGCCTCCATGCTGCTGTCGCTGACCTTCGCGGTGCTGCTCCAGCAGGAGCGGTCGACCGTGCTGTGGGTGGCCCTCAACGGGGGCGTCGCGTGGTCGGTGTACGGCGCGCTGCACTACGTCGCCGGCATCTCGCCGGTGGCGTCCACAGCCGTGGCGGCGGGGCTGGTGGGTCTGTTCGGGCAGCTGCTGTCGCGGTACCGGTTCGCGTCGGCGCTGCCCTATACGACGGCGGCGATCGGGCCGCTGCTGCCCGGCTCCGCCACGTACTTCGGACTGCTGAGCATGGCGCAGAACGAGGTGGACAAGGGGCTGGTGTCGCTGGCCAACGCCGCGTCGCTGGCGATGGCCATCGCGATCGGGGTCAATCTGGGGTCGGAGATCTTCCGGCTGTTCCTTCGGGTCGGTTCAGCCGGGAAGCGGCGGGCCGCCAAGCGGACCAGGGGCTTTTGAACGCCGTCCGGTAAGCGCCGTCCAGCTCGGGGCCCATGCGCCGTTGGTGACTGCGGGTGCGTTCGTGGCTTGTCGCGCAGTTCCCCCACGCCCCTGCTACTGCGGGCGGTAGTCGTAGGGGTACTGGCTCTGGTCGTACTGCTGTTGCGGGTACTGCTGCTGCGGGTACTGCTGGTGGTCGTAGTACTGCTGGTTCCAGTCCTGCTGCTGGGGCTGCTGGTACGGCTGCTCGTACTGGTGGGCCTGGTGGGCCTGGTGGGCCTGGTGGGCCTGGTGGGCCTGGTGGGCCTGGTGGGCCTGGTGGGCCTGGTGGGCCTGGTGGCTGTACTGCTGCTCCGGCTGTTCGGGCTCGATGCGGCGCAGCCTCGTCGTGGCGTCGTCCATGACCGGCGGTGCCGGACGTGAGGCCTCCGGGGTCTGCCGGGGGGCCTTCTTCTCCTTGCTGCGGGCGCGGAGGAACTCGATGGCGATCGGGACCACGGAGACGAGGACGATCAGGATCAGGATCGCCTCGATGTTGTTCTTGACGAAGCCGATGTTGCCCAGCCAGGAGCCGAGCAGGGTGACGCCCGCGCCCCACAGGACGCCGCCGATGACGTTGAAGATCAGGAACGAGCGGTACTTCATACCGCTGACGCCCGCGATGATCGGCGTGAACGTGCGCACGACCGGCACGAAGCGGGCCAGGACCAGGGACTTCGGGCCGTACTTCTCGAAGAACTCGTGCGCCTTGGTGACGTTCTCCTGCTTGAACAGCCGGGAGTCCGGGCGGTTGAACAGGGACGGGCCGACCTTCTTGCCGAACATGTAGCCCACCTGGTCGCCGAGGACCGCGGCGAGGCAGATCAGGGCTATCGCGCCCCACAGGGGGAAGTTCAGCTGGTGCGAGGTGATCAGCAGGCCGCAGGTGAACAGCAGCGAGTCACCGGGCAGAAAGAACCCGATGAGCAGGCCGGACTCGGCGAAGACGACGAGCAGCAGACCCCAGATGCCGAAATTGTCGAGCAGATTGTTGGGATCGAGCCAGCTCGGGCCGAGGGCGAGTGTCATCACGGGTCCGGGCTCCTGAGAGGGTGAAGGCGGCTACGGCGTCCATGTGAAGGCCGCACAAAGCTATCAACGTGATGTGACCGCCCCAGGTTCCACCGGTGTCTCCAGGATGCACTGTGGGACGACTGAGAGAAAGCTGTGATTCATGGGACTCGATGACTACGGCGGCGGCCAGGAGCCGCAGCCGGACGTGCTGGTCGTGACCACGAACGACGTGCCCGGATACCGGGTGGAGCAGGTGATCGGCGAGGTCTTCGGACTCACCGTGCGCTCCCGGCATCTGGGCAGCCAGATCGGCGCCGGGCTGAAGTCGATGATCGGCGGCGAGCTGAAGGGGCTCACCAAGACGCTCGTACAGACCCGCAACCAGGCCATGGAGCGCCTGGTGGAGCAGGCACGCGCGCGTGGCGCCAACGGAGTGCTGGCGTTCCGGTTCGACGTGACCGAGGCCGCCGACGTGGGCACCGAGGTGTGCGCGTACGGCACGGCGGTGGTCCTGGCCCGGGGGTGAGCCCCGGGCCAGGACGTCAGGACGCGGTGTGCCGGTCGGCGTTGGCGAGGATCGCGTCGTGCAGGTGCTCGGCAAGTCCCGGGCGCATCGAGTCGTAGAACGCCTTGAAGCGCTCGTCGGAGACGTACATCTGCGCGAAGCACCGGTGCATCTCGTACGAGACCTCGAAGTACCACCTGCTGATGTGCTGCCGGTGCTCCTCCGCCATGTCCATGGCCGCCTCGCCGGACGGCTGCTCGCCGGCGGCGGCCAGGGCGGCGTACCGCTCGCCCCAGCCGTCGACCTCGGCCTGGATGCGCTTCCAGTCCTCCTTGGTGTAGGTGGCGGCGCGGCGCTGTGACTCGGCGTACGCCTCGGTACCGCCCCAGCGCTGCTCGGCCTCCTCGGCGTACTGCTCGGGGTCCTTGTCCCCGAAGACCTCGAAACGCTCCTCCGGCGTGAGGTTGATGCCCATCTTGCGTGCCTCCATGGCGTTTTCCACGGCCGCGGCCATCTTCTGCAGCTTCTCGATCCGGGCGGTCAGCAGTTCGTGCTGGCGGCGCAGGTGTACGCGCGGGTCGCCTCTGCCGGTGGCCAGGTCGTCGAGCAGGACCGCGACCTCCTCGAGCGGGAAGCCGAGCTCCCGGTAGAACAGGATCTGCTGGAGCCGGTCGAGGTCGGCGTCGTTGTAGCGCCGGTGGCCGGCGTAGGTGCGCTCGCTGGGTGCGAGCAGGCCGATCTCGTCGTAGTGGTGCAGGGTGCGCACCGTGATCCCGGCGAACCCCGCGACCTGTCCCACGGAGTAGCTCACTGTTCCGCTCCTTGTGTCCGCTCTTGTCGTCGGTACGGCCTCCACGCTGAGGCCTCACGCCACGTGAGGTGCAAGCCGGTTTCCCTTTATGCCGTTCAGGGTTTCCATCCATGATGTTCAGGATGGTCTGCGGATTTTGTCTGCTTATGGTGAGCCCGTGGCCCGGGTTCATCCTGCCCGCCGCGGTCGCGATGCTGATCGCCACGGGGCTCGCGGTCGGCCTGGTGGCATGGAGGGCGCCCGGGCACGCCGGGCCGGACCCTGCCCCCCTCGGCCTGAACGCCCCCGTGATGGCGCCGGCCGTGCTGCCGGGCCTGGTGCCGGGTGCCCTGTGGCCGGTGCCGGCCGAGGCGGCGACGACCGGCGCGCTGTTCGGTACGCCGGTGACGGCGACGCCGGTCATCTCCGAGGCGCCGGCGGGGCGGCCGATGCGCGGGCAGCTGTAGGACAACGTGTTGGCGCCGTCGGTCGCCGGCGCGTGCGAGGCCATGACGACCGCCCTGGTGGCCCATCCGGCTACGACCTGGAGCTGCCGCCCATATGGGCGCCGTGCACGCCGTCCCGTACGTCCACGCGGCCTTCCTGCGCTGCGGCACCCGATGCCGAGATTCCGGCCCTCCGGGGTCGTGCTGCAGAGCGGGTGCCGATCTTGCCCGGGGCGCGCACGTGACAGCCTGCCACGCTGTCACTACGGAACGCTAATCTGACTGGTGAGCCCGTTCACGCTGGTGATGAGGGCGCGCCGAGATGCGGTTGCGCGAGGACAGCACCCCGGTCCGCTGACAACGGTCCGCTGACAACCTTCCCTGGAGGCACGTTCATGGCCCTGCACAAAGGTCCCGAGAGGCACGAGGAGCGGACGATTTCGGTCAACCCGTTCTTCGGGGAGGCCAATCCGGTCGGCGGCATGACCGAGGCCCCGCCGACGCATCACCTCCCGGACGCGCCGCTGCCCCCGTCCACGGCGTACCAGCTGGTGCACGACGAGCTGATGCTGGACGGCAACTCCCGGCTGAATCTGGCCACGTTCGTCACCACCTGGATGGAACCGCAGGCCGGGGTGCTGATGGCGGAGTGCCGGGACAAGAACATGATCGACAAGGACGAGTACCCGCGCACGGCCGAGCTGGAGCGGCGCTGTGTGGCGATGCTCGCCGACCTGTGGAACGCGCCGGATCCGTCGGCGACGGTGGGCTGTTCGACGACCGGGTCGAGCGAGGCGTGCATGCTCGCCGGGATGGCGCTCAAGCGGCGCTGGGCCAGGCGCAACGCCGACCGCTATCCGGGCGCCCGGCCGAACCTGGTCATGGGCGTCAACGTCCAGGTCTGCTGGGAGAAGTTCTGCAACTTCTGGGAGGTGGAGGCCCGGCAGGTGCCCATGGAGGGCGACCGTTTCCATCTGGACCCGCAGGCGGCGGCCGAGCTGTGCGACGAGAACACCATCGGGGTCGTCGGCGTCCTCGGTTCGACGTTCGACGGCTCCTACGAGCCGATCGCCGACCTGTGCGTGGCCCTGGACGCCCTCCAGGAGCGCACGGGGCTCGACATCCCGGTGCATGTGGACGGCGCGTCCGGCGCCATGGTGGCGCCCTTCCTGGACCCGGACCTGATGTGGGACTTCCGGCTGCCGCGCGTGGCGTCGATCAACACCTCGGGCCACAAGTACGGCCTGGTCTACCCGGGCGTCGGCTGGGCGCTGTGGCGGGACAAGGAGGCGCTGCCCGAGGAGCTGGTCTTCCGGGTCAACTACCTGGGCGGTGACATGCCGACCTTCGCGCTCAACTTCTCCCGCCCCGGCGCCCAGGTGGTCGCGCAGTACTACACGTTCCTGCGGCTGGGGCGGGACGGCTACCGCGCGGTGCAGCAGTCGACTCGGGACGTGGCGACCGGGCTCGCCGAGCGGATCGCGGCGCTCGGCGACTTCCGGCTGCTGACCCGAGGCGACGAGCTGCCGGTCTTCGCCTTCACCACCGCCCCGGACGTGACCTCGTACGACGTCTTCGACGTCTCGCGGCGGCTGCGCGAGGGCGGTTGGCTGGTGCCCGCGTACACCTTCCCGGCGAACCGGCAGGACCTGTCCGTGCTGCGGGTGGTGTGCCGCAACGGCTTCTCCCACGACCTGGCCGACCTGTTCCTGGCCGACCTGGCCCGCCTCCTGCCCGAGCTGCGCCGGCAGCCACACCCACTGACCCGGGACAAGGACGCGGCCACCAGCTTCCACCACTAAGGCCTGGTTCCATCGACGGCGGCCGAGGCCGGCCTGCGAGGTCACCGGGCCGGCTGTCTCTCCAGCCGCCTCGCCCGTGATCTAACGGTCGTCCCCCGGATGCCGCTCCCCCGTCGCGTACGGGTTCTCCTCGTCCTTGGCGAGGACGGCGACGAACGGTTCGCCCTCGGTGGCGAAGGTGTAGGCGCCGTTCTCGATGCGGTCGACGAGGCCGTGGGTCCACTCGGCCTCGGAGTCGGCCGTGTGGACCCACATGTTCATGATCTCGCCGATGTGACCGAGCTGCTCCGGCCCCTCCTCGGGCACGTAGTGCCCGGTGACCGAGGAGCGCCACGCCTCGATCCGGCGCGTGCGCTCCTTCAACAGCGCCACCGCCTCGGCCCTCGGCAGGTCGACCATGAAACCGATGGCCGCCGTCTTCATGTCGCCGCGCTGGTCGTAGGTGACCAGCGCATCGCGTAGCAGGGTGAAGTACTCCTCGGTGCCCTTTTCGGTCAGCTCGTACTCGGTGCGCGGCGGCCCGCCCGCCGTGGACGGCGCGATCTCGTGCGCGTGCAGCAGCCCTTGCTTGGCCATCTGTTTCAAGGCGTGGTAGATCGAGCCCGGCTTGGCGTTGGACCACTCGTGCGCGCCCCAGTACTCCAGGTCGTTGCGCACCTGGTAGCCGTGGGCCCGCCCGTGCTGGCGGACCGCGCCCAGCACGAGAAGACGGATCGCTGACATGAGGTCAAGGTTATTGCCGCGGGGCTCACCGCCATACCGCCGCCCGCCCTGCGATCACCCCCAGGAGGCACCCTGTTCCTGGGCCACCAGCTCGAAGGCGGTCTTGCCGTCCAGGGACTCGCGGATGATGTCCGCGTGGCCGGCGTGCCGGGCCGTCTCGCGGATCAGGTGCAGACACAGCCAGCGCAGCGAGACCCGGCCCTGCGGCGGGAACCAGGGGTCCGGCGGCAGCGGGAAGGTGTCGTCCAGGCTGGGCGCGGAGCGGATGAACTTCTCCGTGTCGGCGGCGACCTGCTCCCAGTACGCCAGCTGCGAGGCGACCGTCTCCTCGCCGACCAGCTGGAAGCTCTCGGGCCAGTTCGACTCGTCGCGCGTGACGGCCGGGGGCTCCTGCTTGGCGCGGGCGATCCAGATCTGCTCCATCTCGGCGACATGCTTGAGCAGGCCGCTGAGCGACAACTCGCTGGCGCTGGGGCGGGTGCGGGCCTGCTCCTCGGTCAGTCCGAGCAGGGCCCGGCGGATGCCGCCTCGCTGCTCCTCGATGAACGCCAGCAGCGCTCCTCGCTCGTCGCCCTTCGCCTCCGCAGGCACGTGCATGACCATGACGGCCGCCTTTCATCGGTTCACCGGGGCTCTCGCCCTGACACCGATGACGTTACGGGCCCTTGCGGTCAGGTGCTGTCCGCAAGGGCCCGCCTTGGCGAGAATTCGTCAGAACGGGAAGCCGCTAGAACGGGAAGCCGCTGCGCCCGTGCTGCACCGAGATCCACTTGATGGTCGTGAAGGCCTCCAGCGTCGTCTCGCCGTTCAGGCGGCCGAGGCCGGAGTGCTTCTCACCGCCGAACGGCACGATCGGCTCGTCGTGGACCGTGCCGTCGTTCACGTGGAACATGCCGGTGTCGATCTGCTTGGCGAAGGCGACACCCCGCTCGATGTCGCCGGTGTGGACGGCGCCGCTGAGGCCGTACGGGGTGTCGTTGACGATGCGGAGCGCCTCCTCCTCGCCGTCGAACGGGACGAGGAAGACGACCGGGCCGAAAACCTCCTGCTGGAGCAGCGCGGAGTCGGCGGGGACGTCGGTCAGCACGCTGGGCTCGACCAGGTTGCCGTTGGTGGCGCCCCGCACGAGGGCGGTGGCGCCCTCGGCGAGCGCCTGCTCGACGGTGCCGGAAACGGCGCCCGCCTGCTGGGAGTTGATCACCGGGCCGATGACGGTCTGCGGGTCGCGCGGGTCGCCGACCTTCAGGGTGCGGACCTTGGCGACGAACTTCTCGGTGAACTCCTCGGCGACGGAGGCGTCCACGAGGACCCGGTTGGCGGCCATGCAGACCTGGCCCTGGTGGACGAACCGGCTGAAGACCGCCGCGTCCACCGCGTAGTCGATGTCGGCGTCGTCCAGGACCACCAGCGCGCTGTTGCCGCCCAGTTCGAGCACCGAGCGCTTGAAGTTCGCGGCACACACGGTGGCGACGTGCCGGCCGACCTTGTCGGAGCCGGTGAAGGAGATGACCTTCGGGACGGGATGCTCGATGAACGCGTCGCCGATCTCGGCGATGTCGGTGACGACGACGTTGAGCAGGCCTCCGGGCAGCCCGGCCTCCTCGAAGATCCTGGCGATCAGGGTGCCGCCGGCGATCGGGGTGTTCTGGTGCGGCTTGAGGACCACGCCGTTGCCGAGCGCGAGCGCCGGGGCGACCGACTTCAGCGACAGCAGGAAGGGGAAGTTGAAGGGGCTGATCACGCCCACGACGCCGACCGGCACCCGGTAGACGCGGTTCTCCTTGCCGTCGGCCGGGGAGGGCAGGATCCTGCCCTCTGGGCGCAGTGCCAGGTGGATCGACTCGCGCAGGAACTCCTTGGCGAGGTGCAGCTCGAAACCGGCCTTCACGCGCGTGCCGCCCAGTTCCGCGATGATCAGGTCGGCTATCTCCTGCTCGCGGTCCTCTATGAGCCGCAGCGCCCGCTCCAGGACCGCGCGGCGGGCGTAGGGGTTGGTCGCGGCCCACTGCTTCTGGGCGCGGGCGGCGGCCCGGTAGGCCTGGTCCACCTCGTCGACCGTGGCCACCGTGATCGAGGCCAGCTTCTCGTCGTCGTACGGGTTGAAGTCGATGACGTCCCAGGAACCGGTGCCCGGTCGCCATTCTCCGTCGATGTACTGCTGGGCCAGGTCGCTGAAGTAGGACGACATGTGATCCCTCAATCACTAGCGGAGCCAGATCCTGGTCACGGTCTGATCGCACGTCATCGTACTTGTGTTTCAGGCGAGTTGGAGGAGGTCCTCAGGACAGTTGCAGCAGGCCTCGGAGCAGATCCCGGCTCTCGTCGGGGCCGGGGCTGTCCTGCTGGAGTTCCTTCAGCGCCTGCTCGTACTGGGCGACGTCCTCGCGCTTGTCCAGGTAGAGGGCGCTGGTCAGCTGCTCCAGGTAGACGACGTCGGACAGGTCGGCGTCCGGGAAGCTGAGGATGGTGAAGGCGCCGCTCTCACCGGAGTGCCCGCCGAAGCCGAACGGCATGATCTGCAGCCGTACGTTGGGCCGCTGGGAGACGTCGATGAGGTGCTGGAGCTGGCCGCGCATCACCTCGCGGTCGCCGTAGGGGCGGCGCAGGGCGGCCTCGTCGAGGACGAAGTGGAACTCGGGGGCGCTGTCCGCGAACAGGTGCTTCTGCCGTTCCAGGCGCAGTGCGACCCGGCGCTCGACATCGGCCGGGCTCGCGCCGTTCATGCCGCGCCGCACCACCGCGCGGGCGTACTCCTCGGTCTGGAGCAGGCCGTGGACGAACTGCACCTCGTAGACCCGGATGAGGGACGCGGCGCCCTCCAGGCCCACATAGGTGGGGAACCAGCTGGGCAGGACGTCGGTGTAACTGTGCCACCAGCCGGCCACGTTGGCCTCCCGGGCCAGGGAGAGCAGCGACTCGCGCTCCACCCCGTCCGTGATGCCGTACAGCGTCAGCAGGTCCTCGACATCCCTGGTCTTGAAGCTCACCCGGCCCAGCTCCATCCGGCTGATCTTCGACTCGGAGGCGCGGATCGAGTACCCCGCCGCCTCGCGCGTGATGCCCCGCGCTTCACGCAGTCGCCTGAGTTGCGAGCCGAGCAGCATCCGCCGCACCACCGATCCGGGCTCTCCCGCGCTCACGTTCGCCAGCCTCCCCAACCGTCTTCAGGGCCCGCAGTCTGCCACTAAAACACTTCGAGCAGTACTCGTCCGGTTACGGAAACGGAAAGAGGCGAGCCGTTTCTGCCTGCGTGTGGTCGGGAAGAGGTCAGTACCTCTGGCGGCAATCGCCGAGAGGATGGCGGAAAAAATGGCCAAGAAGCGGTACGGGCAGGGCCAATTCGGTCGCGTGCACGTGCATCTGCCCTTGCATCTGCTTGGCACATCCGAAACCATGGTGCCGCGCCACCGCTGCATCGCAACGACCGCGTCTTCCCGGGAGTGCCTCGCATGGGGACGAATGGATCGACCATGCTCAAGCCGTTACGGCAGGGCCTTCCGCCGCTGGATCCCGCGGCTGTGTCCGATGCCGCCTCCTGCGCCCTGCCCGCTCGCTACGAAGCGGTGCGCGAGGCCCGGCACTTCACCCGCGACACCCTCGACAAGTGGGACGCCGGCGAGCGCTTCGACGACATATGCCTGGTCGTCTCCGAACTCGTCACCAACGCTCTGCGCCACGCGGTGCCGGCCGACCCGGGATGTCCCGAGGCCGCCGCGTCCGTACGGCTGCACCTGATGCGCTGGACCGAGCGGCTGGTGTGCGCGGTGCGCGACCCGAGCCACGAGACACCGGTGCCGCGGGACTCGGACGACTTCTCCGCCGAGTCCGGGCGCGGGCTGTTCCTGGTCGACTCCTTCGCCGACAGCTGGGGCTGGCATCCGCTCGCGGGCACCCTCGACGGCAAGGTCGTCTGGGCACTGTTCCGGCTCCGACCGGTCGACTGACACGGCGAAGCACTCACGGACGACCGGTTTCTACGCGCGTCGCAGCGCCTCTTCCCCCGCGTCCGACATCGTTGCCACCGGGCGCGGGCGGCCCGCCCCCACCCCGGCGTCAGCTCACTATCAGGTGGTCGAACTCGCCGTCCTTGATACCGAGCAGCATGGCCTCGATCTCCGCGCGCGTGTAGACGAGCGCCGGGCCGTCCGGGAAACGCGAGTTGCGTACGGCGACTTCGCCGCCCGGCAGCCGCGCGAACTCCACGCAGGAACCCTGCGAGTTGCTGTGCCTGCTCTTCTGCCAGGCCACTCCGACCAGCTGCGCGGCAGCCATGCCGTTGTACACGTCGTACCCCCCGTACACGCCGTCAACGTCGCGGTCCACAGGTCGCTCCCCGGTGGTGCACTGGCTGGTGTGGCCATAGATGCTGTGGTCAACTGACCCGGATCATAACCCCGTTCATCTGCAGATGCGTGAGCAAATGCACGTGCACGGGGGGTACTCTCTCGGTTACAGGTTTGACGTCCGCTTTACCGAAGTGGCCCCTGCGACCTGTGCCGACGGCTCTCCATGCAAGCCGAAGGCCCGTTACCGAAGCTGTTCCAGCGTTTGCCCCAGTGCGGGCAGGACATGCCCCCGCCACCCCCCGTCCATGATCTTGCGCGCCATCAGCTGAGCCGGGTCGTCCGGATCGAACCCCTCGTGCACTAGGAAGAGACGCGTACCGCGCCCTTCATGTTCCAGGGTCCAGGTGATGGTCCAGTCCGCCGGGTTGGCCGGATCGGCGTCGGCCCAGCGGACGGACAGCATCCGCTCGATGTCGTAGGCCAGGACCCGTACCTCCACGACTCCGGAGAAGCGGGAGTTGGGACGCGGGACGGAGGTCATCCGGTACCGGTGGCCGACCGCCAGCCGGAAGTCCTCGGCGCCGGGCATCTGCCATCGCACGAGCAGCTCGGGGTCGGTCAGGGCGCGCCAGACCTTGGCGGGCGGGTGCGGGAAGAACTGGTCGACGCGGATGGTCGTCAGGTCGTCATCGGGTTCGGTGCTCATCGCTCGTCATCGTCGGGCAGGCGGTCGAGGAGGTCGCCGAGGCCCTTCAGCTGGTCGCGCCAGAACCGCTCGTACGGGTGGAGCCAGTCCTGCACCTCGGCGAGCGGGGCCGCCCGCAGGCGGTAGATGCGCTGCCGTCCGGAGCGCTGTTCGGAGACGAGGCCGGCCTCCCGGAGCACCTTGAGGTGTTCCGAGAGGCTCGGGCGGCGCATGTCGAAGTGGTCGGCCAGGGCCTGGACGGGCTGCGGTCCGCGCTCGCGCAGCAGCCGCAGGACCTCGCGGCGGGTGGCGTTGGCGAGCGCGGCGAAGACACGGTCCTCGGCGGCGGTACCCGTCCCGTTCATGGAGCGGTCAGAAGCCTTCCTTCTCCGTCAGCAGCATCAGACCGTTGCCGTCGGGGTCCGTGAAGGAGGCCATGCGCCCCCAGGGGAGGTCGTCAGGTCCCTGTACGGGAGTCCCGGCCGCGGCGAGCCGCGCACAGTCGGCGTCGACATCGGTCGTCACCAACATGATCCCCCGTGCCGCGCCGGGCTCGAAATCCCCCATGCCCGGCCCCGAGAGAGTGAAGACGGTCTGCGCGCCCTTCGGCGCCACCTGGAGCCACCGGCCCGGCGGCATCTGCAGATCGGCGGTGACCTCGAAGCCGAGGACGTCCCGGTAGAAGCGCAGGGCACGGTCCTGGTCGGTGACGGGGAGGGTGACGAAGGAGGCATGAGTGATGTTCATGGATACGACAATAGGTAGGCGCCTTCCTACCAGTCAAGCGTAGGGAAACACCTACCTATGGGTCGTGATCAGCGGCTGGAGTACGGCAGCAGTGCCAACTCGCGCGCGTTCTTGACGGCCCGTGCCAGCAGCCGCTGCTGCCGGGCGGTGACCCGGGTGACCCGGCGGCTGCGGATCTTGCCGCGGTCGGAGATGAACTTTCGCAGCAGGTCGGTGTCCTTGTAGTCGATGTAGGTGATCCCGGCCTGGTCCAGGGGGCTGGGGCGGTTGTGGGCGGGCTTGCGGTCGTTCTTGCGGGACATCAGGTCTCCAGCAGGGCGTCGAAGGCGGGCGGCAGCCGCTTCCAGGCATCGCGCCCGGCGGCGTACTCGGTGTCGGTGAGCAGGCAGGACTCCAGGAGGTGCGCCAGTCCGTCACGGTCGAGGCCGGGCGAGGTGAACACGAGGTGGTTGCAGCAGTCGCCGTGTTCGGGGTGCCAGTCCAGCGCGGCGGCGGCCCGGCGCACCGGCGGGACCATGTCCCAGGCCGCGTCGGGCAGCGCGGCCAGCCACGGCCCGGCGCTCTCCACGCACAGCGCCCCGCCGGCCGCGTCCCAGTGCAGCAGCGTGTCCGGCCTGTCGGCGAGCCAGAACCGGCCCCGGCTACGGGCCGCGGCGCAGGTCAGGTCCTCCAGCGCCGCGTACAGCCGCTCCGGATGGAAGGGCCGGCGGCGGTGCCAGACCAGGGTTGACACGCCGTGGTTGTCGGCCTCGGCGGGCAGCCGGGCACAGGCCGGGTGCTGGGCCGCCGCGGCGGCCTCCACGTCGAAACCGGCGAGGGCGGCCTGGGCCAGCGGGCCGAGCGCCACGGGGGCGGGCCCGAGGGGTTTCAGCGCGGGCGATTCCGGTGCGGAGGATTCCGGCGCGGGGGGTTTGGGCGCACGTGCAGGTGCGGGTTCCGGTTCCGGTGCAGGTGCGGAATCTGGCGGGGGTGCGGGGTCTGGTGTGGGAGCCGGCCGGTCCGGTGCGGGAGCCGGCCGGTCCGGTGCGGGAGCCGGCCGGTCCGGTGCAGGTCCGGCCGCTGCTGATGTCGCCTCCGTGGGTGTGGCGCCCATGGACCTCGCGTCCGTGGGCGTGGCGTCCGCGGGCGTGGTGCCCGTGGGCGTGGTGCTCGCGGGCGTGGCGCCCGCCAGGCCACCGTGGCCGATCGGAACCTGGCGGGCCGTCGGGTGGAGCTGCGCCAGCAGCTCGCGGTCCTCGCCGTCCGCCTCCGGGGAGTCGGCGACGGCGAGGACGGGGGCGTACTCCAGCTGTCGGGCGAAGGTGTCGGCGATCGTGCGCTGGTCGGTGGGCGCCGCCGCGAGACCGGCCTCGGCGAGGTCGTCGCCGTTGCCGAGGTACGGCAGCACCAGCGCCGGGTCCACGGCGGTGATCACAGAGGTGACGGTCAGCCCGCCGGACGCGACCACCTCGGCCATCGCCTTGGGCTCGACCGAGTCCCACAGCTCGACGATCGCGAGCCGGGTCGTGCCGTCGTCGGCCAGCCTGCGCAGCTCGGGCACCAGGTCCTCGCGCAGTGCGCAGCAAGCACAGTCGTTGACCAGGGGCGTCTCGCCCGCGGACAGGATGCCGCCGCGGTCGCGGACCGTACGGACGACTGTGCCGGCGGTGGCCGTCGCCAGGTCGTGGTGGAGTACGACGCTGCCGGGAACGTCGGCGAGCAACCGGTCGACCGCCGCCTTGCGGGCCTCGGCGTGCAGCCCGCCCACGACGGCCACGGCGAGGCTCATGCCCCGCCCCGCTTGCCGTACCGGCGCTCGAAGCGCTCCACGCGCCCGGCGGTGTCCAGCACGCGCGCGGTGCCGGTGTAGAAGGGGTGGCTGACGTTCGAGATCTCGACGTCGACCACCGGGTAGGTGTTGCCGTCCTCCCACTCGATCGTCTTGTCGGTCGGCACGGCCGCAAGCGTCGAGCGGGTGAGGAAGGCGTGGTTCGCGGCACGGTCACGGAACACGACGGGGCCGTACTCCGGGTGGATTCCCTTGCGCATGGCGGTGGTTCAGCGCTCCTCTCGGAAGTCGACGTGCCGGCCGACGACCGGGTCGTACTTGCGCAGCGTCATGCGGTCCGGGTCGTTGCGGCGGTTCTTGCGGGTCACGTAGGTGTAGCCGGTCCCGGCTGTGGACCGGAGCTTGATGACCGGACGGAGTTCGTTGCGTGCCATGCTGGTAGCTTACTGAAAATGAATTCCATTCCGCACTACGTTTGAGGAGATTTACGTCACCATGTCCGCACACTGCATGCTCACCGGGGCCCGGCCGGGCTTCGGGAACCGCATCTCGCACTCCCACCGGCGCACCTCCCGCCGTTTCGACCCGAACATCCAGAGCAGGCGCTACTGGCTGCCCAGCGAGAGCCGGTACGTCCGGCTGCGGCTGAGCGCGAAGGGGATCAAGACCGTGGACGCGATCGGCGTCGAGGCGGCCGTGGCCCGGATCCGCGCCCGGGGGGTGCGGGTCTGATGGCGAAGAAGAGCAAGATCGCGAAGAACGATCAGCGCAGGGAGATCGTCGCCCGGTACGCCGCCCGGCGCGCCGAGCTGAAGGAGATCATCCGGCGACCCTCGTCCTCGGCGGAGGAACGGCTCACCGCCCAGCGCGAGTTGCGCAGGCAGCCACGGGACGCGAGCGCCACGCGCGTGCGCAACCGCGACCAGGTGGACGGCCGCCCGCGCGGTTATCTGCGCGCCTTCGGTCTGTCCCGGGTAAACCTGCGAGACCAGGCTCACAACGGATTCCTGCCCGGCGTCCGCAAGTCCTCGTGGTGACCAGCTGGTAGCTTGCTGCGGGCCGTCCGGCGGAGGGCGGCCGGCCGCTACGAGCTTGGGAGCTTTCCGGTGACTTCTGCGACTGCAAGGGTGCGGACCGCGACCGTGGCCGCGGGACTGGTGGGGGCACTCGCCGCACTGACCGCGTGCAGCGGGGGCGGCGGCGACAAGACCGCCTCCCCCTCCCCGACGCCGAGTGCGACGGCCACGTCCGCCGCCCCCTCTGCCTCGGGCTCGCGAGCCGTGACCGGGGCTTCGGCCAAGCTCCAGGGCAGCTGGATCGCCACGAGCGGCGGCAAGATCGTGGCGCTGGTGATCACCGGGAAGAAGGCCGGGCTCTTCGTAACCGGGCGCAAGGCGTGGTGCCAGGGTGTCGCGGGCAAGGACTCGGGGATGCAGATGATCCATCTGACCTGCCCCGACGGCAACAAGGACCGGGGCACCGGAATGGTCGACTCGGTGGACGGCAAGGGCATGACGGTGAAGTGGTCGGGCAAGATCGGCGAGGAGACGTACACCAAGGCGGAGGGCGGCAAGCTGCCGTCGACGCTGCCCACGAAGCCGAAGCACTGACCGCGTGAGCAACTTGAGTCAGACCACCTGAAGCGGTGATTCCGCAGGGGTGGGCACGCAGGTACGCCGTGCAGGCGCCATGATGCAGGGGCACCGTCACGACCTCGATGGGACATGCTCATGCGCGCCATTCCGCTCACCGTCACGGCCCTCGCCGCCGCCCTGCTGCTCACCGCCTGCGGTGGCGGCGGGAGCAAGAGCGGCGACAAGAACAGCTCGGGCTGCGAGATCGGTGGGGTCTCCGTGCAGATCGGGTCGGCGAGCGTGGCGCCGAAGGCCGGTGACACGGGTGAGATTCCCGTCAGCATCACCAACCAGAGCAAGCCCTGCACCCTGGACCACTTCGCGGGCGTCTCCCTGAACACCGGCAAGGCCAAGACCGACGTGCCGGCGCTCAACGGCGCGAAGGCCCAGCAGCTCAAGCTCGCCAAGGGCGACTCGGCGTCCTTCACCATCAGCTATGTGCGCGGCGAGGCGGGCGGCAAGAACAGCCTGGCCGTGAAGTCCGTGAACATCACCCTCCCCGGCGCCACCGCCTCCCGCAGCTTCCCCTGGTCCTACGGCCCCGTCGCCACCCAGCCCGGCGGCACCGGTCCGAACGCGTCTGTGTCGGCCTTCCAGCAGGTCGGCGACTGAACGGCCGCTGCTGCCTGCGGCGCGTCATCCCGGCTGAGGGCGAGCCTGGGGGCGTCGCCGTCGGCCTGGGCGAGCCCGGGGCGCATCACAGCAGCCTGGGTGGGCCAGAGGCGCATCATCACACCAGCCTGAGTGGGCCTGGGGCGGTCACTTCATGCTGAGGCCCACTCCGGGGCCGGGACGGTCACTCCCGGCCGATGCGCTCACCGCAGGCTGGGCGCCGCTCCGGTCCAAGGCGCTCGCTACAAGCTGGGACGCTCATGGCGGCCTCGGGTGCTCATGCCGGCCTCCCTCGAGTGCTCGCCCCAGCCTCTGACACTCGGTCTCGGCTCATGCGCTCACTGCGGGCTGGGACGGTCACTCCCGGCCGATGCGCTCACCGCAGGCTGGGCGCCGCTCCGGTCCAAGCGGGCCGGGACGGTCACTCCCGGCTGACGCGCTCACTGCAGGCTGGGACGGTCACTCCCCGCTGACGCGGTCACCGCGGGCTGGGGCGGTCGCTCAGGCTTGGGCGGTCGCCCCTGGCTGAGGCCTCACTCCAGCCTGGGGCGGGCTCTTACCTGGGCGCGGTCCGCCGCGCGGGCGCCCTCTGTCCACCCGGCCGCGTCGCTCACCCCGCGCAGCCGGGTCGTGGTGGTCTCGGGGAACATGCGCTCCAGGCGGTCGGTGACGGATATCTCCCTGGTGGCCAGGACCGGCAGCAGATCTTGCGTGACCTGCGTCTCGGCTACGGCCGCGAGCCGGTCGCCCACGCGGTGGGCGTAGGCGGCCAGGAACGACTGCCGGAAGGTCTTGGTCCGCTTCCGGCCGCCCGCTCTCTGCGTGGCCTCCGCCTTGGTCATCGCATGCGTGGCCTGTACCAGCAGCGAGGTGTAGAGCAGCTCGACCGCCTCCAGGTCCGCCTCGAAGCCGACGACCGTGGAGAAACCCATCGGTTCGTTCCACACCGCGCGGCAATGGTTCGCGCCCGCCACGGCGTCGAGCAGGACCGCCTTGGCCTGTTCGTACGGCGGCTCCACACCGATCCGGCAGGCGCCGGGCGCGTCCGGCGCGGGCGCCTCCGCGGCGAGCAGCGCCTCGTCGACACTGTGCCGCGCCATCAGCTCCTGTGCCTTGGCGCTGAGTGCCTCCGCCTCCTCCGGATATCCGGTGGCCTCGGCCTTGGCGAGCAGCGCGCGGATCCGGGCGAGCATGCGGGAGGCGGCGGGGCCGGGGGCGCGGCGGGGCTCGTCCTCAAGAGGCTCCAGCCTGGGCAGACCCAGCAGCAGGCGGTACAGCTGCAGCGCGGTAGTGGCCTGCGCGAAGCGGTCGGCCTCGCGGGCGGCGCCCTCGGGCAGATCCGCCAGCTGGGCGGCCCAGCGGCGCCCGCGCAGGCGGTCCCGATCAGACTGCGCGCGGATCAGCGCGGCGGTCAGGCGCACATGCACGTCCTGCAGCTCGCGCCGCACCAGTCGTACGACATCGGCGGGCTGCCAGCCGCGCTGCCAGGCCGCCGCGACGAACTCCTCGCCTCGCCGCGCGAGTTCGGCGTCCGCGGCGGGGTCGGCGGCGAGCAGCGAGGCACCGGTGTCGAGCCCGGTGTCGGTGTCGTCGTAGAGAGCGGCCCGAAAGGCTCGCTCGACAGTGCTGGCATTGCTGGCAGTGCTGGTCACATCGTCGATCGTGCCACGCCCCACCGACAGCGGGCCGCACCTTGTCCACAGGCTGTGGATGAAGGGGCGACGGGCCGTCCGAGTGTGGTGGTGCGCGGTACGCCGGTGATCAACACCAAGGTAGTCGTGGACGGCGGCGGGGGCCGGGAGCCGGGGGCCGGGTGAGGGCAGGGCGACAGCCGGGAGGGCAGTTGCCGGCTGACCGCCCCGGACTGCCCGGCACGGGGAGGCGAGGGCCGAGACGGCGAAAGTCGGGAAGGTGGGAGCCAAGAGGGCAACTGTCGGGCAACCGCCGCCGACCGCGCGACGCAGAGAGGCGAGGGCCGGTAGGGCCAGAGCGGGGAGAGCCAGAGCCGGGAGGCTGGCTGCCAGTAGGGCGAGAGCCGAGACAGCAGCCGCCGGACAGCCGCCACCGGCCGCCCGGCACGGGGCGGGGCGGGGCGCTGAGGCCGGTCGGAGCGGCCGGCGGGCGCGTCCCGGGAGGGCCGTATCTCAAGATCGGTCGGAGCGCCGGCGAGCGAGCCCGTGAGGCGATACCTCAAGGTCCGCCGGAACTGTCAGGCGCGGGGCGCCGGTTCGGCGTTTGCCAGGTCCAGGGCGTGGTCGAGGGCACTGCCGGCCGGGCAGGAGACGTCTGGGCGTACGCCGGTGCCCTCCCAGTTGGTGCCCGAGATGGGGTTGATCGCGCGGCCGACCGGGATCGAGGCCTCCAGGTGCGGGTGCACCGCCCAGCCCTCGCGCGGATGGGCCCCGCCGCGCGTGGTCTCGCCCACGATGACCGCGCGCCCCAACTGCTGGAGGTTGTACGCGAGTTCCTCAGCGGCGGAAAAGGTACGGCCGCTCGTCAGGACGTACACCGGATCGGTACCGCCGAAGCGGGCGCCCGGGACGTGTGGGAGGGTCCAGAACTGCTCGTACCGGTCCCCCGCGCGCCAGTACTGGGTGTTCAGGTGGGTCCGCTCCTCCAGGAGGTGGCTGCACACGAACGCCACCGTGTCCGGATCGCCGCCGACCGTGTCCCTGAGGTCCAGGATCAGCGTGTCCGCGCGAGCGACCAGTGTGAGCGCGGCCGACAGCGGCTCCGCGGCCCAGGCCAACGGGAAGAGCATCGGGGCGAGTTCGAGCAGTGCGACCCCGCCCTTGAGAAGCTCCACTCGCGGGACCCCGCCCAGCGACGCGGCGAACTCACGGCGGAGCGCGGGGAGATCTGCCTGATCCCCGTTCTCCAGCAGGCGCTCGGGGTGGAATTTCAGGCGCAGATGGGGATCGCCGTTCTCCGACTGCAGGTCGGCGGTGACGCGGGCGCCGAGTTCCGCCGGATCGGCGGTGTCGTACGCCCCCTCCTCCAGCCGCCGTCGCAGCAGGGCGGCGAGCCGCTCCGCCACCTCCGGGAAGACGTAGTTGGCGGCGAGGAGCCGGGCGGTCTCCTCGATGACGGCGGGCACGTCGTCGACGGAGGCGGGTGACGCTGCGGGCGTGGTCATGGAGGTCATGACAGGGGAGTACAGCACCGGACTTGCGAAAGCGTCAAGGAAGTTAGACGCTTTACGCCATGACCGGACCGGAACCGCCCGACCGTGGCGCCGACGGCGACGTGCTGGACATCTCCACGCCCGAGCAGTTCGCCGCGCTCGCCCATCCGCTGCGCCAGCGCCTGCTGTTCGCGCTGACCCACGAGGCCGCCACGATCAGCCAGTTGGCGGTGCGCCTCGGCGTGGCCAAGGGGAGCGTGGCGCACCACCTGAAGACGCTGCACGCGGCCGGGCTCGTGCACATCACCGAGACCCGCAAGGTCCGGGGCGGCACCGAGCACTACTACCGGCGCACCGGACGGCGACTACGGGTCGCCGAACCGCGCACGGCCGACCGGGCGGCCCTGCTGAACGCCGTCGCCCAGGAGGTCGACCGCTCCCCCGAGGACCATCTGCTGAGCCTGCGTCACCTGCGCCTGTCCCCGGAACGGGCCCGGCGGCTGCGCGCGACGCTGGCCGAGCTGGTGGACGGGGCAGAGGAGGACGACACGGACCAGCCGGTGCACGGCGTGCTGGTGGTGATGTACGAGCAGGAGCGCCCCTGAGGCGGCCGTGTCTCAGACCCTGGAATTGCACCCCACGCGTGCGTGGCGGCGCCAAGCATGACGGCATGGTGGACACGTCTCTCTACGCCGCGTTCCTGATCGCCGCTTTCGCACTCTGCGTCACCCCGGGCCCCGACATGATGTTCATCGTGGCGGTGGGCGGCCGGGGCGGCCCCCTGACCGGACTGACGGCCGCCGTGGGGGTCGCCTGCGCGATGTTCGTGCACACGGTCGCCGCGGCCCTCGGGCTGTCGGCGCTGTTCCTGGCCCTGCCGACGCTCTATCACGCGCTGCGCTGGGCAGGTGCGGCCTATCTGCTGTTCCTCGCGGTGCGGGCGTTCCGCGGTGCCGACGGCTCCCTGGAGGCGGAGGCCACGCCACGGCAGGGGCGTCGGCGGGCCTTCTGACGGGGAGCCTTCACCAATCTCCTCAACCCCAAGGTGATTCTGTTCAACGTCTCCTTCCTGCCGCAGTTCGTGAACCCGGACCTGGGGCACGTCCGCGAACAGTTCCTCCTGCTGGGCGTCACGATCACCGCGATGGGCGTGCTGGTGGACGGCTCGGTGGGGCTCCTGTCCGGAAAGCTCGCCTCGCTGCTGCGGCGCAGCCGGCGGGTGGCCCGAGGGCTGGACTACTTCAGCGGGACGGTGTTCACGGGCCTCGCGGTGCGGCTGGCGGTCACGCCCGAGTGAGGCAGACCGGGTAGGGAAACTGGACTGTCAACCATCGGTTGACACCCTTCAAGAGCGCAACCTACGGTTGACACATGGCGACCAACCCGAACATCACGGCATCCGTACGCCTCGACGACCTCATCGAGGCCATCAAGAAGGTTCATCCCGAACCTCTCGACCAGCTCCAGGACGCGGTGATCGCCGCCGATCACCTCGGTGACGTGGCCGACCACCTGATCGGTCACTTCGTCGACCAGGCCCGCCGCTCCGGCGCCTCCTGGACCGAGATCGGCCGGAGCATGGGAGTGACGCGGCAGGCTGCGCAGAAGCGGTTCGTGCCGAAGGAGTCCACCGACCTCGATCCCAACCAGGCCTTCAGCCGCTACACCCCCCGCGCGCGGAACGTGGTCATGGCCGCGCACAACGAGGCGGTGGCGGCCCGCAACCCCGAGGGCCGCCCCGAGCACCTGGTCCTCGGTCTGCTGGCCGAGCCGGAGGGCCTGGCGGCGAAGGCGATCACCGCGCAGGGCGTCCTGCTGGACTCCGTGCGGCAGGCCGCGACCGCCGCGCTCCCGCCCGCCTCGGACGACGTCCCGGACCTCGTCCCCTACGGCCCCGACGCCAAGAAGGCCCTGGAACTCACCTTCCGCGAGGCCCTCCGGCTCGGCCACAACTACATCGGTACCGAGCACATCCTGCTCGCGCTCCTGGAGCAGGAGAACGGCGAGGGCGTCCTCAACGGCCTCGGCATCACCAAGGCCGGGACCGAGACGCACATCGCCAGGACGCTGTCGCTGCTGACGGAGCAGAAGCTGCCGGGGGTCGGCGACGCGGCGGCCGATCCGGCCTCCTCGGAGGACTGAAACCGCAGGTCAGACCGATTGTCAGATCCGCCTGCCACACTCGCAGTCATGACCGACCGGTGGGCGCTCGCACCGGCCGAGGACTCAGGCGTGGACGTCGCCCCCCTCGGCCCGGACGGGCTGCCCGCCGGGCCGGTGCGGCGGGAGAGCGATCTCGCCGGGGCGGTGCGGAGCCGCCCGGAGGTGACGCGCTGGGTGTGGCGGTCCACCCCCGAGGTCTACCCGCGTCTGCTCGCCACGGGGGTGCGAGTGGAGCGGTGCTACGACATCGAGGACGCCGAGACCCTCCTGCTGGGCCACGAGGGCCGGCACGGCGAGCCACGCTCGGCCGCCGCCGCCCTGGCCCGCCTCCGCGGCGGCCCGGTACCGCCCGACCCGCCCCAGCGCTCGGCCGAACCGGGCGCCCAGTCCCCGCTGTTCGAGGCCACCGGCACCCGCCTGCCGCTGACCGACCTCCTCGCGGTCTACGCCGGACAGCTGCGACGGCACGAGCGGACCGCCCACCCCGACCGGATGCGGCTGCTGACGGCCGCCGAGTCGGCCGGAATGCTGGTGGCAGCCGAGATGAACCACGCGGGCCTGCCGTGGAGCGCCGAGGTCCACCGCCGGCTGCTGCACGACCTACTGGGCGAGCGGTACGCGGGCAGGGGCGAGCCGCGTCGCCTCGCCGAGCTGGCCGACGAGGTGTCGGCCGCCTTCGGCCGTCGGGTCCGCCCCGATCTGCCCGCCGATGTGATCAAGGCCTTCGCCCAGGCCGGGATCAAGGTGCGCTCGACCCGCCGCTGGGAGATCCAGTCCCTCGACCACCCGGCCGTGGAACCGCTCCTGGAGTACAAGAAGCTGTACCGCATCTGGGTGGCGCACGGCTGGTCCTGGCTGCAGGACTGGGTGCGCGACGGCCGCTTCCGCCCCGAGTTCCTCGCCGGCGGCACGGTCACCGGACGCTGGGTGACCAACGGCGGGGGCGGACTGCAGATCCCGAAGGTGATCCGCCGGGCCGTGGTCGCCGACCCCGGCTGGCGGCTGGTGGTGGCCGACGCCGACCAGATGGAGCCGCGCGTGCTCGCTGCGATCTCCCGCGACCCCGGCCTGATGGAGGTGGCCGGCCGCGAGAGCGACCTCTACCAGTCCGTCTCCGACCGCGCTTTCTCCGGCGACCGCGGCCAGGCCAAGCTCGCCGTGCTCAGCGCGGTCTACGGCCAGACCTCCGGCGACGGCCTGAAGAACCTGGCCGCGCTCCGCCGCCGCTTCCCGAAGGCCGTCGCGTACGTCGACGAGGCCGCCCGCGCGGGCGAGGAGGGCCGGCTGGTGCGCACCTGGCTGGGCCGGACCTGCCCGCCGGCGGCCGGGTCCGGCGAGGACACGGCGGAGGAGGCGGGCATCCCGGTCGGCGAGGACGACACCGACCCGCAGGCCGGCGGCCAGGCCGGCTGGGTTCCGGGTTACGCGTCCACCAACTCCCGGGCGCGCGGCCGCTTCGCGCGGAACTTCGTCGTCCAGGGCAGCGCCGCCGACTGGGCGCTGCTGATGCTCGCCGGGCTCCGCCGGGCCTGCGCCGGCCTCAAGGCCGAACTGGTCTTCTTCCAGCACGACGAGGTGATCGTGCACTGTCCCGCCGAGGAGGCCGACACGGTCGTCCAGGCCATCCGCGCCTCGGCCGACCTCGCCGGACGGCTGACCTTCGGCGAGACACCGGTGCGCTTCCCGTTCACGACGGCGGTGGTGGAGTGCTATGCCGATGCCAAGTGAGCGCTGCCGGGGCGCACTTCGGTCACTGCGTGAGCAGCTCCCGCAGCTCCGTCACGATCGTCTGCTCATCCGTGCCGTCCAGGGCGGCGAGTGCCGCGCGCCAGGCGTCGTACGCCTCCGCCCGCTGCCCTCGCGCGTGCAGCAGCAGCCCGTGCTGGTGCCGTGCGAGGCCGCCCATGTAGCGGTCGGCGCGGGCGTCGGCCCGGCTGAGCAGCTCGGCGCACTCGTGGCCCGCCCGCTCGGTCTCCCCCAGCTGCCGCAGCGCGCGGACCAGGCCGAGCCGGGTCTGGGACTCGCCGTGCCAGTCGCCGTGACCGCCCAGGATGCGCAGGCTCTTCTCGAAGTGCCCTGCGGCGGCGGCCGGTTCGCCCAGGGTGAGATGGGCGTAGCCGATGTTGCAGTGCGCCGAGTGCTGCACGATGACCGCGCCGATGGCGTCCCCGATCGCCAGCGAGCGCCGGTGCTGCTCGATGGCGGCACGCGGGTCGGTGTGCTCGTAGAGGTTGCCGAGGTGGCTGTGGGTGACGGCCTCTCCGTAGGGATCGTTCAACTGCCGCGAGTACGCGAGGCTCTGCCGCAGCGCCTCCCCGGACTCCGCGAACCTCCCGAGGCCCTCCAGCAGCAGACCACGGTTGTTCAGACAGCGCCGGATCCTGGAGACGACACCGAGCCGCCGCCAGATCTCCAGGGACCGGTCGGTGAGGGCGAGGGCGTCCTTCTGCCGGCCGGTCATGAAGTGCAGGCCCGCCAGATCGCCCAGCGCGTACGCCTCGGCCGCCGCGTCCCCGAGCCGCCGCGCCGCCCCGAGCGCGGCCCGCCCCAGCACCTCCATCTCGGCGACCCGTCCACCGCGCTGGACGTAGGGGAAGAGCAGCCGTGCGAGCACCGAGAGATGGGCGGCACGAAGCCGGTCGGACGTGTCCGCGTTCCGTGCCACCAGGGCGACAACGTTCTCCAGCTCCACCTCGCCCCAGGCGAAAGCCTCCTCGGCGGACTCGAAGGACAGCAGCTCGGTCACGTCCGCCGCGTGCTGCGCCGGCTGCGTGGAGGTCGCCCGCCGCCGGTCCTCCTGATCGAGCCCCGGCTCCACCACCGCCTCCAGCACGCGCTCGGCCACGGCGGCGTACCAGCGGAGAGCGGCCAGTTCGGAGTCGCAGGCGGAGGCGGCGCAAGCCGGAGTGGTTTCCTCGTCGGAGTCGGTCCGGTGGACGGTGTCCGGCTGTGCGCCGGGGCGTGCGGCGGCGTCCGGTGGGGCGCCCAGCGCTCCCGCGCCCGCGTCCTTCCTCGTGCCCATGTCCCTCCCCGTGTCCGCCAGCTCGCGGGCGAAGTCGCGGACCAGGTCGTGCGGGGCGTAGCGGCCGTAGGCCGTCTCCTCCAGCAGGGCTACGTCGACCAGGCGGTCGAGGGCGGCCTCGGCGCGGCGCTCGTCGGTGCCGGTGAGGCGGGCGATCAGCGGGGCGCCGTAGGTCGGCAGGTCCAGCCAACCGATGCGGCGCAGTGCGAGGGCCGCGTCCCGGTCCGCCTCGCGCTCGGCTGCGGCGAGCGCGTCGTGGGCGACGGCCAGGGAACGCCGGACGCTCAGGTCGTCGTACTCCAGGTGCCGCAGCCGCCCGCCCGTCTCGGCGAGTTGGCCCGCGAGCACATCGGGGGTGAGGGCGCGGCGGGCGGCAAGTCGGGCGGCGACGACGCGGAGCGCCAGCGGGAGCCGGCCGGTCAGCTCGACCAGTGCGTGCCCGGCGTCCAGCCCCTCGCGTCCGCTCACCGCGCGCAGCAGTGCCGCGCTGTCCTCGCCGGTCAGCGGGGCGAGCGGGAAGCGCCGGGCGCCGTCGAGGGCGGTGAGTGGCGAGCGGCTGGTGACGATCACCGCGCAGCCGGGCCCGGCCGGCAGCAGGGGGCGTACCTGGGCGGCGTTCGCCGCGTCGTCCAGCACCAGCAGGATGCGGGCCGGGGCGAGCAGCGAGCGGAGCAACGCGGCTGCCGCGTCCGGGTGTTCGGGGATGCTGCGTGGCTCGGCGCCCAGGTCCCGGAGCAGTGCGGCAAGTGCCTGGGCTGAGCTGAGCGGGGTCATGCCGGGGGTGGCGCCGTGCAGGTTGACGTAGAGCTGACCGTCGGTGAATCGATCCCGTAGCTCATGCGCGACATGCAGGGCGAGCGCGCTCTTGCCGACGCCCGCCATGCCGCTGATCACAGCGACGGCCGGGGCGGGGGCGGGCGGCTCGGTGAGCGCGTGCCGCAGCGCGCGACGGGCATCTGCGCGGCCGGTGAAATGGGCTGGCGGCGCCGGGAGTTGGGCCGGACGCGGGGTCAGCCGGGCGTCCGGCCCCGGCTCGGCGTCCTTGTGCGGGGCCGACGGTTCCCCCTCCTCCTCGGCGGTGCCGTCCACCTGCCCCGCGCCCTGCGGGAGTCGGCGGACCTTGCCGCCCACGGCCCGCCGGAGGCCGGCGCGCTCCTCGTCCGGCCGCCGCTGCTCCTCGTCACTCCCCCGCAGCACCTCGACATGCGCCTCGCGTACCGCGAGGCCGGGTTCGATGCCGAGTTCCTCGATCAGGCGGGCGCGCAGATCACGGTGGACGGCGAGAGCCTCGGCCTGACGGCCGGTGCGGTGCAGGGCGAGCATCAGCTGACGGTGGTACGCCTCGCGCAGCGGATACTCGGCGACCAGCGCCGCGAGCTCCGGGACGAGCGCGGCCAGCCGAGCGCCGCCCAGGGCGAGTTCGGCGTCGTAGCGCCGCTCCAGCAGGAGCAGCCGGGCCTCCTCCAGGCGCTGTACCAGTGCATACCCGCCGAGGTCGGCGGGGAGCCCGCTGAGCGGGGTGCCGCGCCAGAGCGCGAGCCCGGCGGTGCAGGCCCGTACGACGCCCGACCAGTCCCGCCGGGCATGCGCGGCCCGCGCCTCGGCGACCCGGGCGTCGAAGACGTGCACGTCCAACTCGCCGTGATCGACGCGCAGTACGTACCCCGGTGGTACGGCTCTGAGCCGGTCGGGGTCGTCCAGGAGCCGGCGCAGCCGGGTGACATGGTTGTGCAGAGATGCCTGCGCGGAGACGGGCGGCGCCCCGCCCCACAGGGCGTCCTTCAGCGACTCCACCGACACGACCCGGCCCGGCTCCAGCAACAGCGCGGCGAGCAGCACGCGTACCTTGGGACTGCCGATGGCACGGACGCCGTCGTCGGGGGTGTCGGACGAGATCTCGAACGGCGGCCGGTCGTACAGGACGGGCGGCCCCAGCAGTCCGAACCGCAGCTCGCACCGCCGCATCACGCCGCACCACTGCCTTTCCGCACGATCGGGGCCGACCGTGCTCCGCAACGAGCGCGCGCCCGCCGTTCCCTGGCGGGAATCCACCCTGTCCACAACGGTTTCCCGCCACCTTCTGCCGGCCGGCCCGGCCCCGGATCGGCCTGTCCGGCGGCCTGTTACGGATACCGTCGGCAAGTTCCGGCCAACGGATCCGCGACGTGCCGACGAACCGTTGGCCACATGTTAGCGATCCGTTGGCGCATCCTGATGTGATCATTTCCATCGGATCTGGCCCTACGGCGCGCGCGTATGTCGCGTAACTCGGGGGAGTGTCGCCGCAGGCTGGGTCCGGGGACGCAAGGGGCCCCGGTCGGCGGAGGTGAACGCCCGGGGCCCCGTCCCGCTCTCTGCTCCGCGCTCCGCGCGCCGGCCCACGCCCCGTTTGCGTCGGCCCCGGCCGCGTTTACGCCGGGGCGAACTCTCAGATCACCGGCGGGCGCCCGAGCCGGGTGAGCCGCCACACCGTCCGCCAGCGCATGGGCCGACGCCCGCCCGCCGGTTCCCGCAGCCCTTCCACGAACCCGCCGAACCAGGCCTTCAGCCCCGCCAGGGAACGGGTGCGGGCTAGGGTGAGCAGCGTCCACACCCCGAGGTGCACGGGGATCAGCGGCAACGGCAGCCGGCGCCGGACGAGCCAGACGCGATTGCGGGCGTTGACGCGGTAGTAGATGGCGTGCCGGGCCGGTGAGGTCTTGGGGTGCTGGAGCAGCAGCTCGGGGGTGTAGAGGATCTTCCAGCCGGCGTCGGCGGCGCGCCAGGCGAGGTCGGTCTCCTCGTGCGCGAAGAAGAACTCGGCGGGCCAGTCCCCGGTCTCGGCCAGCATCGCCATGCGCAGGGCATGTCCGCCGCCGAGGAACCCGGTGACGTACCCGCCGCGCATCGGGTCGGACTTGCCGACCCTCGGCACATGCCGCTGCTGCGTCTCGCCGTGCTCGTCGGCGATGCGGAAGCCGACGATGCCGAGGCGGGGGTCGGCGGCGTACAGGTCCCGTACGCGCCGCAGCACATCGGCGTCGACGAGCAGCCCGTCGTCGTCCAGTTCCACGACGACGTCGACGTCGCCGAACTCCCGCAGCCGGGCCAGGGCGACGTTCCGGCCGCCCGGACAGCCGAGGTTGTCCTCCACGTCGATGGCGGTGACCTCGCCGGGCAGGGAGAGCCGACGGGCGAACTCGGGCAGCCGGCAGCCGTTGCCGACGATGACGATGCGGGCGGGGGCGAGGTCCTGCTTGGCCACGGACTCCAGCAGGGCGTCGACCTCGCAGGGCCGGTTGCCCATGGTCACCACGGCGACGGCGATCCTCGGCTCCATCACGTCCCTCACCCCATCCGGCCACCGGCGGCATCACACCCCGACCGCGCGGTGCCCGCCGTTCACCAAGATGTTGCCTCAGATCCGCGGGTTCACCCGATGCCGATTCACTTTGCGACCCCTTTGCGCCACTTTTGTCCGCACATTCCCTCAACGGGCGGCACAGCGGCCGGGCCCCCGCGTCCGTGGCCCGTCTCGGACCACTCGCCTCTCAGCCCGGCCAGGTTCGTGGTCAGGAAGTAGGCGGCTCCGGCGATCAGCAGTACGGATACCAGACCGACGGGGGCCACCACCGCTCCGGCGATCAGCCCACCGAGCGGAACACCGGCCCTGGCCACCGAGTCGGCCGGCGTATCGACCCGGCCCGGCAACCGGCGTGGCACGCGCGCGAAGAGCACGGCTCCCAGCACCAGGTTGAGGAAGCCCGCTCCGAACCCGGTGAAGAACACCACCCGGCGCCGCAGTCGGCGGGCAGCGACAACGGCCACGAAATTCCCGCCGCCGCATGGGGGATCACTTCACAGTCGCGTGGCCCGCGCGCCACCGCATCCGCTGAACGAGAAAGCCCAGCTCAGGCAGTCTGAGCTGGGCTTCGGTGGAGCCGCCTTCGGGATTCGAACCCGAGACCTACGCATTACGAGTGCGTTGCTCTGGCCATCTGAGCTAAGGCGGCACGCCGTCCGCACTATGGTGCGATCGGCAACGTCGGTAAGTCTACACAGTTTCCGGAGGTGCTCTGACCAGGCCCCGGAGGCGAGGGCTCCGGGGCGGGTGGCAGGGCTATGAGCAGCGCTTTCGTGGGCTCGGCGGGGTGCCGTCGAGCAGGTAGGTGTTGATCGTCGTGTCGATGCAGGTGCTGCCGCGGCCGTAGGCGGTGTGGCCGTCGCCGACGTACGTCAGGAGGCGCGCCGAGGAGAGCTGGCCGGCCAGGGACTGCGCCCAGCGGTAGGGCGTCGCCGGGTCGCGGATCGTGCCGACCACCACGATCGGCGCCGCCCCGTTCGCCTCGATGCGATGCGCCTCCCCCGTGGCCTTCACCGGCCAGTACGCGCAGTTCAGCGCGGCCCAGGCCAGACCCTCGCCGAAGACCGGGGATGCCTTCTCGAACGTGGGCAGCGCCTTCTCCACCTGGTCGGGGCCGGTGAAGGCCGGCGGCAGGTCCAGGCAGTTCACGGCGGCGTTGGCCATCATCAGGTTGCTGTAGTGGCCGTCGGCGTCACGTTCGTAGTAGGTGTCGGAGAGCGCGAGCAGGCCCCCGCCGTCGTTCTGCTTCATCGCCGAGGTGAGCGCCTCGCGCAGCTGCTCCCACTCCGCCTGGTCGTACATCGCCGCGATCACCCCGGTCGTGGCCAGCGCCTCGCCGAGCTTGCGGCCGGCCGCGTCGCCCGCCGGGATGGGGTGCTGGTCCAGCTTCCGGAAGAACGCCTTGAGGTGGTCGCCGACCTGCGCAGGCGTGGTGCCCTTGCCGCCGAGCGAGCAGTCGGAGTGCCGTACGCAGTCCTTCGCGAACGCCTGGAACGCCGTCTCGAAGCCAGCCGTCTGGTCCAGGGTCATTCTGCGGGCGTCCAGAGTGGGGTCCATCGCCCCGTCCAGGACCACCCTGCCGACCCGGTCGGGGAACAGCCCGGCGTACGTCGCCCCCAGGAACGTGCCGTACGACGCCCCCACGTAGTTCAGTTTCCGATCACCCAGCGCCGACCGCAGGATGTCCATGTCCCGTGCCGCCTCCACGGTGGAGACGTGCCGCAGCAGCCG
Organism: Streptomyces roseochromogenus subsp. oscitans DS 12.976; assembly: GCF_000497445.1. Classification (NCBI taxonomy): domain Bacteria; kingdom Bacillati; phylum Actinomycetota; class Actinomycetes; order Kitasatosporales; family Streptomycetaceae; genus Streptomyces; species Streptomyces roseochromogenus. Next base: position 4,129,992 of record NZ_CM002285.1, read on the forward strand.
CGCCGAGTGTGCCCCGCAGCTCTCCGCGAACTTCTTGTCCGCCGTGACCAGCGTGTTCCGCTCCTGCTGGTCGTCGGGCGTGAGGTCCGTCTGTGTGTACGCGTCCATCTGGCGGCCGTCGAGGCATTCGACGGGCTCGCTGCGGGCGACGCCCCGCGGGTCCACCGCGACCAGGTCGTAACGGGCGCGGACATCGGCCGGGTAGCCGGCGCCCGCGTAGCTCTGGAGGTAGCTGACCGCCGAGCCGCCCGGACCGCCCGGGTTGACCAGCAGCGAACCGAGCAGCCTGCCCTTGCCGGTGGCCTTCTTGCGGGCGACGGCGAGCCGGACGTCGCCCGAGCCGGGCTTGGCGTAGTCCAGCGGGGCCTTCATGGTCGCGCACTGGAAACCGGGGACACCGCAGCTTCGCCAGTGCAGCCGCTGGGTGTAGTACGACGACAGCGCGGACGGCGTCGCACGCGGCAGGGCGGCCAGCGCCGCGTCCGCCGCACCGCCCGACGACGTGGTCGAGCTCCCGGAGGAGCAGGCGGACACGAGCAGGGCGGCGGCCGTGAACAGGCTGGCCGTGAGGCGGACCGTCGTCCGGGAGCGGGTGCGCCGGGTCCGGCGGAGGGATGGCCTGGTGTACATCAGGCGAGCGTAACGCTGTGCGACGGCTCGGGTGCGATGCGTGCGGGGGATGAGCTCGTACGGGGGACATCCGAGGCGCGTGTCGTCGCGAGCGTCCGCATACCTCTCACCTCTCACCCCGCCCGCAGCGCCATCGTCATCGCCTCCACCGCCAGCAGCGGAGCCACATTGCGGTCGAGGGCCTCGCTGCACGCGGCGATCGCCTCGATGCGGCGGAGCGTGGACTCCGGGCTGCTGCCACGCGCCAGCCGCTCCAGGGCGTCCTCGGCGTCGGCGTTGGCGATCGCCACCCGGGAGCCGAGCTGGAGGGCGAGGACATCACGGTAGAAGGCGGTGAGATCGCCGAGGGCGATGTCGAGGCTGTCGCGCTGCGTGCGGGTTCTGCGGCGCTTCTGCATGTCCTCGAGGTCCTTCATCACACCCGCCGTACCGCGCGGCAGCCGGCCGCCCTGGACCGCGCCCAGCGCCGCCTTCAGCTCCTCGGTCTCCTTGCCGTCCATCTCCTCGGCGAGCTGCTTGGCGTCCTCGGCGGCCGCGTCGACCAGTTCCTGGGCGGCCCTCAGACAGGCGCCGACCTCGTCCAGCCGCAGCGGCAGCTTGAGCACGGAGGCACGGCGCTCACGGGCCGCCGGGTCCGTGGCCAGGCGCCGGGCCCGGTCGACATGCCCCTGGGTGGCGCGGGCGGCGGCCGCCGCGACGTGGGGTTCGATGCCGTCGCGCCGTACGAGCATGTCGACGACCGCGTCAACGGAGGGCGTGCGCAGGTTCAGGTGACGGCAGCGGGAGCGGATCGTCGGCAGGACGTCCTCGATGGAGGGGGCGCACAGCAGCCAGACCGTGCGCGGGGCGGGCTCCTCGACGGCCTTGAGGACGGCGTTGGCCGACTTCTCGTTCAGCCGCTCGGCGTCCTCGACCAGGATGATCTGCCAGCGGCCGTTCGCCGGGGAGGTGAATGACTTGCGGACCGTGTCCCGCATGTCCTTCACGAGGATCTCGGAGCCCACGGCGGCCACAGTGGTGACGTCCGCGTGGGTGCCGAGCAACGCGGTGTGGCAACCGTCGCAGAAGCCGCAGCCCGGGGTTCCGCCGAGGGCGCGGTCGGGGCTCACGCACTGCAGGGCCGCGGCGAAGGCTCTGGCCGCCTGGTTCCGGCCCGCTCCGGGCGGGCCCGTGAACAGCCAGGCGTGCGTCATCTTCGACGCCTCGGGCAGCGGCTCGTCGGCCGCGGCGGCCGTGACAAGGGCGTCGGCGTCCCGCGCGGCGGCGTCGAGCACCGCGCTCACCTTCTCCTGCCCGACGAGGTCGTCCCATACGGTCATGGGTCACGCCGCCCTTCCGTCACACTCCGCGTTCCTTCATCCATTGTGCGGGTGGGCACTGACAACTCGGTCCGCGTGCAGTCGACGGCAGGTGGGAAAGGCGAGGGCGGCGCCGGTCGGTGTTCCGACCCACGCCGCCTCTGTACGCCGCCTCCCGCTGTCAGCCTCGCCGGCCCCTGCGGCCCTGTTCCTCGTCCTGGCCGCCGTGCTCCCGCTCGTCGTACGAGCCCAGCAGTTCGTCCGCCAGCGACGGCAGGTCGTCCAGCGGGGTCTCCTCGGCCCAGTCGGGACGCGGCCGGCGGCGAGGCGTGCCGTCGGCGTCGACCTGCGGCATCTCGCGCGTACGGTCCTCGGAGCCGTCGGGGCCCGCGGCCGGCCGCTCGTCCCGGAAGAAGCCGGGCGGCACCCGGTCCGCCGGAGCGTCACCCCGTACGGGCGGCAGTACGGCCGTCTCGTCGGCCGCACCCGGAACCACCGGAGGCAGCACGGCGGTCTCGTCGGCGGGGCCTGCGGACACAGCCGGAAGGACCGCCGTCTCGTCGGCAGGGCCGGAAGCCGCCGGAGGCTGCGGCAGCTCGGCGGTCACCTCGGAGTCCGCGTGGGAGCCGTCGGAAGCCTTGGCGCCCTGGGCATCCCGGGCATCCTCGGCGGAGTCGCCCCGCTCCTCACGCACCGGACGCAGCACCGTCGTCTCGTCGGTCTCCGGCGAGACCACCCGCGTCCGAACCGTCTCCTCGATACCGCGCGCGTCCGGCGACACC
>NZ_CM002285.1:4133543-4150155 GCF_000497445.1 Streptomyces roseochromogenus subsp. oscitans DS 12.976
GTTCGGCCTCGCGGCGCTGCGCCTCCTCCAGCTCGCGGCGCTTGCGTTCCTCCTCCTCGGCGCGCAGCCGGGCCAGCTCCTCCTGGCGCTCGCGCTCCAGGCGCTCCTCCTCGGCCTTGCGCGCGGCCTCTTCCTCGGCCTTGCGGCGGGCCTCCTCCTCGGCCTTCTTGCGCGCCTCCTCCTGGGCCTTGATCTCGGCCTCGGACAGCGGCAGCACGGTGTCGAGCCGGTGCCGGATCACCGTGGAGACGGCCTCGGGCTCCTGGCCGGCGTCCACGACCAGATAGCGGCCGGGGTCGGAGGCGGCCAGCGTGAGGAAACCGGCCCGCACGCGCGCGTGGAACTCCGCCGGCTCCGACTCCAGCCGGTCCGGCGCCTCGGTGAACCGCTCACGGGCGGTCTCCGGGGAGACGTCCAGCAGGACGGTCAGGTGCGGGACGAGTCCGTTGGTCGCCCAGCGGTTGATGCGGGCGATCTCGGTCGGGGACAGATCACGGCCGGCGCCCTGATAGGCGACGGACGAGTCGATGTAACGGTCGCTGATCACCACCGCGCCGCGCTCCAGGGCGGGCCGTACGACGGTGTCGACGTGCTCGGCGCGGTCGGCGGCATAGAGCAGCGCCTCAGCGCGGTGCGACAGGCCTGCCGAGGACACGTCCAGCAGGATCGAGCGCAGCCGCTTGCCGACCGGGGTGGCACCCGGCTCGCGGGTGAGCACGACCTCGTGACCCTTGGCGCGGATCCACTCGGCGAGGGCCTCGGCCTGGGTGGACTTTCCGGCGCCGTCACCGCCCTCCAGGGCGATGAAGAAACCGCTCGCCGCCGGTGTCTCAACCGGGTCGTCGCCCCCGAGCAGCGCGTCCTTGAGGTCCTGGCGCAGCGGGATGCCGGAGCGGTCGTCGACCTTGGCGAGCACCAGCGCCGCCACCGGCAGCAGCAGCGCGCCGACCAGCATCAGCGTGAAGGAGGCGCCGCCGTGCGCGAACACGAACCGGCCGTTCTCCAGCCGGTGCCGGCCGATCAGCCCGGCGACCACGGGGGCGATCAGCGCGCCGAGCGCTACGAAGACCCGGACGACCGCGTGCAGGTGCTCGGTGACGCGCGCACGGCGGTAGTCCTCGGTCTCCTGGTCGAGCAGGGCGTGCCCGGTGTTCGCGGCCACGCCCGCGCTGACGCCGGCCAGCGTGACGATCAGCAGGACCGTGGTGACATCCGGCACCAGCCCGGCCGCCAGCAGGGCGACGCCGGTGAGGGCGATCGCGAGGGCGAGCAGCCGACGGCGCGAGAGCGAGGGCAGCAGCGCGGGGGCCGTACGGATACCGACGGCGACACCGCCGGTCAGGCCCAGCACCAGCAGGCCGTACAGGACCGGGCCGCCGGCCAGGTCGGTGGCGTGCAGCACGCAGACCGACACGGCGGCGGCGATGGCTCCGGCGACGGCGGCGCAGGCCGGGACGAGCAGCGGGATCGCGCCCGTACGGCCCTTGTCTACGCCGGTACCGGTGCGCGGGCGGCGCAGGCCCTCCAGCGGGGACCGCGCGCGCGGGGTGCGCGTGTCGGGCAGCTCCAGGAAGGTCAGCACGGACAGGGAGGCGGCGAACAGGCCGGCCGCCACATAGGCCCCGAGGGCCGCGTGGTGCTGGTCGAACCAGGCCACACCGACGCCCAGCAGGTTGTTGAGCAGACCGGCGACGACCAGCGCGGCAGCCGCCAGCGGGACCGCGAGGAAGCTCGTGCGCAGCGAGAGGCGGCGCAGGGCGTCCATGTGGTCCGGCAGCGGCCGTACGGTGGCGCCCTCCGGGGGCGGACCGGGCAGCAGGGCTGGAGCCGCGCTCTCCCGGCACACCGTCCACAGGCGCTCGGCGACACCGGTGACGAACGCGGTGACCAGCAGGACGGCCAGTGCGTTGTCCGGGGTCCAGTCGATCCACAGCGGGGCGATGATCAACAGGGCGGCGCGCACGCCGTCGGCGCCGACCATGGTCCAGCGGCGGTCCAGCGGGCCGTCCTGGCCGGTGAGCGCGGTCAGCGGGCCCAGCAGGACCGCGCCGAACAGCAGCGCGGCGAGGACGCGCGCCGCGAAGACAGTCGCCACTGCGAACGCCACACCCCGGTATCCACCCCCGAAGGAGCCCTGGGCGATCGCCGCCTGGAGGGCGAGGACGACCAGGACGAGGAGTGCCAGGGTGTCACCGACACCGCTCACCAGCTGCGCGCTCCACAGGCGCCGCAGCTGCGGTCGGCGCAGCAGGGAGCGGACGGCGCGCTCGCGGGAGTCCGCGACCAGGGCGTCGTCCGGGGCTGTGGTGGGGGCCGTTGGCTGCTCGGCTCGCGTCATGTGTTCAGCCTATCGGCAGCCACCGACACCACACGTCGCCTGTCCTGGCAAGCGAACGCCCCGACACCAAAGTGATGCCGGGGCGTTCGCTGAGCGAAGCCGAAGAGGCGGCCGACGGCGGGTTTGTCCCCCGGTCAGTCCTCCGGGTCAGTCCTCCGAGCCGGAAGCCGTCGCCTTGGAAGCCGTCGCCTTCTTGGCAGTCGTCTTCTTCGCCGTGGTCTTCTTCGCGGCCGCGGTCGTCTTCTTCGCCGCCGTCTTCTTGGCGGCGGTCTTCTTCGCCGGGGCCGTCTTCTTGGCCACGGCCTTCTTCGCGGTCTTCTTGGCGGGGGCCTTCGCGCGCTTCTCGGCGAGCAGCTCGAACCCGCGCTCCGGAGTGATCGTCTCGACGCTGTCGCCGGAGCGCAGGGTCGCGTTGGTCTCGCCGTCGGTGACGTACGGACCGAAGCGGCCGTCCTTGACCACGACCGGCTTGCCGGAGACCGGGTCCTCGCCCAGCTCCTTCAGCGGCGGCTTGGCGGCGGCCCGACCGCGCTGCTTGGGCTGGGCGTAGATCGCCTGAGCCTCCTCCAGCGTGATCGTGAAGAGCTGGTCCTCGGACTGCAGCGAACGCGAGTCCGTGCCCTTCTTCAGATACGGGCCGTAGCGGCCGTTCTGCGCGGTGATCTCCTGGCCGTCGGCGTCGGTGCCGACGAGGCGCGGCAGCGACATCAGCTTCAGGGCGTCGTCGAGCGTCACCGTGTCGAGCGCCATCGACTTGAACAGCGAGGCCGTACGCGGCTTGACCGCGTTCTTGCCGGTCTTCGGGGTGCCCTCGGGGAGGATCTCCGTGACGTACGGGCCGTAGCGGCCGTCCTTGGCGACGATCGTGTGGCCGGTGGCCGGGTCCGTGCCCAGCTCGAAGTCGCCGCTCGGCTTGGCCAGCAGTTCCTCGGCCAGCTCGACGGTCAGCTCGTCCGGCGCCAGGTCGGCCGGGATGTCGGCGCGCTGGTGCTGCTCGGTCTCCTTCTCGCCGCGCTCGATGTACGGGCCGTAGCGGCCGACGCGGAGCACGATGTCGTCACCCACTGGGAACGACGACACCTCGCGCGCGTCGATCGCGCCCAGGTCGGTCACCAGCTCCTTGAGGCCGCCGAGGTGGTCCCCGTCGCCGTTGCCGGCGTCGGCCGCGCCGCCCGTGGCGGTGCCCTCGCCGAAGTAGAAGCGCTTGAGCCACGGAACGGCCTGGGCCTCACCGGCCGCGATGCGGTCGAGGTCGTCCTCCATCTTGGCGGTGAAGTCGTAGTCGACGAGCCGCCCGAAGTGCTTCTCCAGGAGGTTCACCACGGCGAAGGACAGGAAGGACGGCACGAGGGCCGTGCCCTTCTTGAAGACATAACCGCGGTCGAGGATCGTGCCGATGATCGACGCGTACGTCGACGGGCGTCCGATCTCGCGCTCTTCCAGCTCCTTGACCAGCGAGGCCTCGGTGTAGCGGGCCGGGGGCTTGGTGGCGTGGCCGTCGACCGTGACCTCCTCGGCGGACAGCGCGTCGCCCTCGGCGACCTGCGGCAGCCGGCGCTCGCGGTCGTCCAGCTCGGCGTTCGGGTCGTCGGCACCCTCGACGTAGGCCTTCAGGAAGCCGTGGAAGGTGATCGTCTTGCCGGAGGCGCTGAACTCGACGTCCCGGCCGTCGGCGGCGGTGCCGCCGATCTTCACGGTCACGCTGTTGCCGGTCGCGTCCTTCATCTGGGAGGCGACGGTCCGCTTCCAGATCAGCTCGTACAGCTTGAACTGGTCACCGGTCAGGCCGGTCTCGGCGGGAGTGCGGAAACGATCACCCGAGGGCCGGATCGCCTCGTGGGCCTCCTGCGCGTTCTTGACCTTGGCGGCGTACGTACGCGGCTGCGGGGGCAGGTAGTCGGCGCCGTACAGCTGCGTGACCTGGGCGCGGGCGGCCGCGATCGCGGTGTCGCTCAGCGTCGTGGAGTCCGTACGCATGTACGTGATGTAGCCGTTCTCGTACAGCTTCTGCGCGATCTGCATCGTGGCCTTCGCGCCGAAGCCGAGCTTGCGGCTGGCCTCCTGCTGCAGCGTCGTCGTACGGAACGGGGCGTACGGCGAGCGGCGGTACGGCTTGGACTCGACGGAGCGCACGGAGAACCGCGTGTTCTCCAGGGCGGCGGCGAGGGCGCGGGCGGTCGCCTCGTCGAGGTGGAGGATGTTCGCGCTCTTGAGTTGTCCCAGGGAGTCGAAGTCGCGGCCCTGCGCGATCCGCCTGCCGTCGACGGTCTGCAGGCGGGCGACCAGCGACGACGGGTCCGACGGATCGCCCGCGCGGCCGGTCGCGAAGGTGCCCGTCAGGTCCCAGTACTCGGCAGAACGAAACGCGATGCGCTCGCGTTCCCGCTCCACGACGAGTCGCGTGGCGACGGACTGCACGCGGCCGGCCGACAGCCGGGGCATGACCTTCTTCCACAGCACCGGTGAGACCTCGTAACCGTAGAGGCGGTCGAGGATGCGGCGGGTCTCCTGGGCGTCGACCAGCTTCTGGTTGAGCTGGCGCGGGTTGGCGACGGCCTCGCGGATCGCGTCCTTGGTGATCTCGTGGAACACCATCCGCTTGACCGGGATCTTCGGCTTGAGGACCTCCTGGAGGTGCCAGGCGATCGCCTCGCCCTCCCGGTCCTCATCGGTGGCGAGGAAGAGCTCGTCGGACTCCTTCAGCAGATCCTTGAGCTTCTTGACCTGCGCCCTCTTGTCGGCGTTGACCACATAGATCGGCTGGAAGTCATGGTCGACGTCCACACCGAGCCGGCGCACCTCGCCGGTGTACTTCTCGGGCACCTCCGCGGCGCCGTTGGGGAGGTCGCGGATGTGCCCGACGCTCGCTTCGACGACGTAGCCGGGGCCGAGGTAGCCCTTGATCGTCTTCGCCTTGGCAGGCGACTCGACGATGACGAGTCGGCGGCCGCCCTGTGCGGTCTCGCTGGTCGGGGACAACTTCGCTCTTCTCTCCGGTCGACGCTGGGGCCTCCCCAGGGCTTCTTCCCGGGGTCACGGCGTACTGCTGGCAGGTGTGACGCTGCGGAGTGTGACGGTACATCCCGCCCCCGTGTCAAACGGGAAAAGCCCACAACGGCCACTCGAACGGTAACCCGACTACCGCCATTCCTGCCGCCCGGAGTACCGGGTACCCACCTGAGGCATGTCCGGAGCGTGACGCTCCCCTTACTCCCGCGGCACTCTCGCCGCAGCACACCCGCCGACGTCAGAGGCGGGTCAGGCAGTACAGACCGAGGGCCAGCGCGACCGTCCCGGCCACGCTCGCGAGGGCGGCCGATGCGACCTGGTTCACACCGTGGGCCACCGGCTCGCGACGCTTGAAGCGAGTGCCGGTCCAGGCCAGCAGCGCGCCCCCGAACAGGGCGAACACCGTTCCCCCGAAGATCGCCGGCACGCTCTCCATCGCCCGTCCACCCTTCCGTGCCGTCCGGCTCCGCCCAGCGCCGGGAGGGTGGCACGCGCGGGAGACGGGCGGTCGACATCGGGGTGAACGGAGGGCCGACGTGATGCCGAACACATGGGCGATCGCCGTCGGCACGGGCACGGGGGTCCGTATTTTTCCGGCCTTTTTCCCGGCACCGGCGCGTCCCGGCCCCGGCCGCCCTCCCAGGCCGGCCCGTGCCACCGGCATACGACGATGATCCGGGCGCGGTCACCCGGACATCCCGGGACGACTACGACCGCACGGGCACCCCGCGTACCTCAGGCGCACCAGCCGCCGTAGCCCGCGGCCCGCCGGGCCCGTGCGCCGGACCGGCCGCCGCACCAGCGCCACCGGGCCTGCCACCGGGCCATTCGCAGGTGGCCCTGCACGCGGACTCGGTGCGCCGATCCGGCGCGCAGACCCGCGGTGCGCCGACCCGCCGGCCCAGTGCGCTCGCTCAGTCCGCCGGCTCGAGGAAGCCCTGCTCCACCAGCAGGCGGATCTGTGCGGGCGTCCGGTCGCGGAGCAACACCGGGTCCTCGTTCATGAGTTGGGCGATGGCGTCCAGGATGCGGCCCGCGCTCAGCGTGCCGTCGCAGACGCCCGCGAACCCGGCGCCGACCGTGTCCACCTTCGTGGCCCGGCGCATCCCGCGGTGCTGGCGCAGCACCACATGCTCCGGGTCCTCGGCCCCAGGCAGCCCGACCTGCTCCTGGACCACCTCGGCGGCGAGCCTGAAGTGGCTGGCGAGCAGCGCCGCGTCATCGTGTTCCCGGAGATAGTCGAGCCGCTCGAAGTGCGCCCGGATCGTGTCCCCGAGGGGCTGCTCGACCGGATGCGGCCACTCCTCCACGGTGACGACGGGATCGGCGGACCCCGTCCTGCGCAGGGTGATCCAGCCGAAGCCGACCGCCTTGACCTTGCGCGCCTCGAACTCGTCGAGCCAGGCGTCGTAACGCGCCTGGTACTCCGCCGGATCCCCGCGGTGGTCGCCGGCGTCCCTCAGCCACAGCTCGGCGTACTGCGTGACGTCCTGTACCTCGCGCTGCACGATCCAGGCATCGCACCCGCGCGGCACCCATGACCTGAGTCTGTCCTGCCAGTCCTCCCCTGCCACGTGCTGCCAGTTGGCGAGGAACTGCGCGAACCCGCCCTCGTGCAGCCGTTCCCCCGCCTGTTGAACGAGCGAGCGGCACAGATCGTCCCCGCCCATGCCACCGTCCCGGTACGTCAGCCGGGCACCGGGGGAGATGACGAACGGCGGGTTGGACACGATCAGGTCGAAGGTCTCGTCGTCCCTGACGGGCTCGAAGAGCGAACCCTCGCGCAGGTCGGCGGCGGGCGCGCCGGAGAGCGCGAGCGTGAGTGCGGTGATGTGCAGGGCGCGCGGATTGAGGTCGGTCGCCGTCACGCGCGTGGCGTGCTGGGCGGCGTGCAGCGCCTGGATGCCGGAGCCCGTGCCGAGGTCCAGGGCGGACGCGACCGGCGTACGGACGGTGATACCGGCAAGGGTCGTGGAGGCGCCCCCGACGCCCAGGACGACGGCTGTGTCTGCCTGACGGCCCAGCTGCCCGATGCCGCCCGCACCGCCGACTGCGCAGCCCAGGTCGGAGACGATGAACCAGTCCTCGCCGCCGGGGCCGCCGTAAGGCCGTACGTCCACGGTGGCGGCTACCTCGTCGCCGCCCACACGCGTGAGCCACCCGGCCTCCAGCACCTCCTCGACCGGCAGAACGGCCGCCACGCGCGCGTGCGGCACCGGTTGCTGGAGCAGGAACAGCCGTACGAGCGTCTCCAGCGGCGTGTCGCCGCGGGTCGCCCGGAGGGCGGGCACGGTCTCGCTGCGGGCCAGCGCCGCGTACGCGGGGGCGCCGAGCCGGTCGAGCAGCCCGTCGGCGGTGAAGGAGGCGGCCAGCAGCGCGTCCCGCAGGCGCGCGGCTACGTCGGGCCGGTCGGAAGCGGGCAGGGAAGCGAGTCCGGAGTCAGTCACGCCCCCCATTGTGGCCCGCGACACGACCCGGACGCGGCCTCAGCACGCCTCACCGGCACACCCCGGCCAAGCCCCGACGCATCACCGGCACGCCCCCGGCCACGACCGGCCGACCGGTACCGACGGCCCGCCCGAGCGAGACCGCCGCACTTGCCCGCCGACCGCGAGCCGCGAGCCGCGAAGCGTCAGCCGTAGGCCGCCGACGGTGAGCCGCGAACGTAGCCGTGCGCCGTAGCCGTGGGCCGCCAGCCGCAGACGTAAGCCCACAGCCGTAATCCCCAGCCGTGGACCGTCCCGTCAGCCCGCCGACGGCGAAGACGGCGACGCGTCCGACGACGCGACCTTCTTGCAGCTGGCCTGCTGGGCGATGGCGTTCTTGACCTCGCCCTGCTGGAGTTTCTCCAGCGCGTCGGTGCCGCTCTTGTGCTGCTTCTCCAGGTCCGTCATCTGCGTGGCGATGTCGTGCAGCCCGGAGGCGAACTTCGCCTGGTCCTTGGTGTTCAGCGCGTCGACCTGCTTCTTCAGCCCGGCGTACGAGACGGAGAGGCCGTCGAAGCTCTTCACCACGGCCTGCAGCCGCGTGTCGCCGTCGGCGACGCCGGGCGGCGCGCCCGCCTTGCTCACAGCGCCGGCGATCGCCTTGTAGCCGTCGGACATGTCCTGGAAGGCCTGGGAGTCCGTCTTCTGGAGCGTCTCGGGCTCGGCGGTGTCGGCGGCCGTCGTGCTGATCGCCGCGTTCGCCGACTTGATCTTCGCGTCCTGCGCGGGCACCGCGTCACAGACCGACTTGGCCCAGGCGACCAGCTTGGGGTCGGGCCCCTTGTCACCGCCGCTGCTGGTACATCCCGTCAGCGCCACCACCAGTACCGCACCGCTGGACAGTGCGGCCGCGAGCTTCTTGTTCACCGGATTGGTCCCTTCCATGGCTCTCGGCCCACGGACCCTACACGGCGGACGCACACCCTCCGCACCCCGAACGCCCCCTAAGGCACTCTTTGTGATCCTTTGCACCGTGAGAGAGAAGGCTCACCACGTGGGCGAGCCCACAGACACCCCCACAGACACCCCGCAGCACACCCACAGCGCCCCGACAGCCGCGCCCACGCACGTGAACGGGCGGGCGGCACGTCAGCACGCGCCGCCCGCCCGCCCGTTGGCCAGGGCTTCTCCTAGGGGCCCAGAAGTACGCCTACGAAACCACCGCCGTGTTCGGTGAGTTGGCGACCCGCTCGGTGCTCTCGTCGTCGCCGACGGCGATTCCGCGCCGCTTGGAGACGTACACGGCGACGACGATCACCACGAGCGCGAGGAGCGCGATCAGGATCCGCACGCCCAGGTTCTTTTCGCTGCCGTAGGAGAACTTGATCACCGCGGGCGCGATGAGCAGCGAGACCAGGTTCATGACCTTCAGCAGCGGGTTGATCGCCGGTCCAGCGGTGTCCTTGAAGGGGTCACCGACCGTGTCGCCGATCACCGTGGCCGCGTGGGCCTCGCTGCCCTTGCCGCCGTGGTGGCCGTCCTCCACCAGCTTCTTGGCGTTGTCCCAGGCACCACCGGAGTTGGCGAGGAACACCGCCATCAGCGTGCCCGCGCCGATCGCGCCGGCGAGGTAGGAGCCGAGCGAGCCGACGCCGAGCGTGAACCCGACGAAGATGGGCGCCATCACGGCGAGCAGACCCGGTGTGGCCAGCTCTCTGAGGGCGTCCCTGGTGCAGATGTCGACGACCTTGCCGTACTCGGGCTTCTCGCTGTAGTCCATGATCCCGGGCCTCTCCCGGAACTGCCGCCGTACCTCGAACACCACCGAACCGGCCGAGCGCGACACGGCGTTGATGGCGAGTCCGGAGAAGAGGAAGACGACCGCGGCGCCGGCGATGAGGCCGACGAGGTTGTTGGGCTGGGAGATGTCCAGGGACAGGCTCAGCGGCGCACCGGGGCCGGTGAGTTTCTCCCCGACGCCCTGCACGTTGGTGGTGATCGCGTCACGGTACGACCCGAACAGCGCCGACGCGGCGAGCACGGCGGTGGCGATGGCGATGCCCTTGGTGATGGCCTTGGTGGTGTTGCCGACCGCGTCCAGGTTGGTGAGCACCCGGGCGCCCGCGCCCTCCACGTCGCCGGACATCTCGGCGATGCCCTGGGCGTTGTCGGAGACCGGCCCGAAGGTGTCCATGGCGACGATCACGCCGACCGTGGTGAGCAGTCCGGTGCCGGCCAGCGCGACCGCGAACAGCGCGAGCATGATCGACGTACCGCCGAGGAGGAACGCGCCGTACACGCCGAGGCCGATGAGCAGCGCGGTGTAGACGGCCGACTCCAGGCCCACCGAGATGCCGGACAGCACGACCGTGGCCGGGCCCGTGAGGGAGGTTTTCCCGATGTCCCTGACCGGGCGGCGGTTGGTCTCGGTGAAGTAGCCGGTCAGCTGCTGGATGACGGCAGCGAGCAGGATGCCGATCGCCACCGCGACCACGGCGAGGATCCGCGGGTCGCCGGCCTTTGCCTTGATCGCCGCGTCGGTGACCCCGTTGAGGTCGGAGTACTTCGACGGCAGATAGACGACGACGGCGATCGCGACCAGCACGAGGGAGATCACCGCGGAGATGAAGAAGCCGCGGTTGATCGCGGTCATGCCGCTGCGGTCGGCGCGGCGCGGGGCGACCGCGAAGATGCCGATCATCGCGGTGATGACGCCGATGGCGGGCACGAGCAGCGGGAACGCCAGCCCGGAGTCGCCGAAGGCGGCCTTGCCGAGGATCAGCGCGGCCACCAGGGTCACGGCGTACGACTCGAAGAGGTCGGCCGCCATGCCCGCGCAGTCGCCGACGTTGTCGCCCACGTTGTCGGCGATGGTCGCGGCATTGCGCGGATCGTCCTCCGGAATGCCCTGTTCGACCTTGCCGACCAGGTCGGCGCCGACGTCGGCGGCCTTGGTGAAGATGCCGCCGCCCACACGCATGAACATGGCGATCAGGGCGGCGCCGAGGCCGAAGCCCTCCAGCACCTTCGGAGCGTCGGCCGCGTACACCAGCACCACGCAGGAGGCGCCCAGCAGGCCGAGCCCCACTGTGAACATGCCGACGACGCCGCCCGTGCGAAATGCGATCTTCATCGCGGTGTGCGAGACGGTGGTGAGATCCTTTTCGGGTTCGCCTGGTGCCGGTGTGGCCTCCCGGGCCGCCGCGGCGACCCGCACATTGCTGCGCACGGCGAGCCACATGCCGATATAGCCGGTGGCCGCCGAGAACGCCGCACCGATCAGGAAGAACACCGATCGTCCGGCACGCTGATTCCAGTCGTCCGCGGGCAGCAGCATGAGCAGGAAGAAGACGACGACAGCGAATACGCCGAGCGTGCGCAACTGCCGGGCGAGATACGCCTTCGCTCCTTCCTGGACCGCCTCGGCGATCTGTTTCATGCTGTCGGTGCCCTCGCCCGCGGCCAGCACCTGGCGCACCAGGATCCCCGCGACCACCAGTGCGGCCAGGGCGACCGCCGCGATGATGGCCACCATGATCCGGTTGTCGTGGGTCAGGACTGCCGCTGCAAGGGATGTGGGGTGATCCGACTGAGGGATGGAAAGCCCCGCCATTCGTCCTCCTTGACGCTTGGTGAGCTCAAGATGTGGACGGATTCTAGGTACCCCGGAGTGATCTCAACAGAGCGCGGTAAACGGAATTAGCCTCAACGGGCTCATCAGCAAATGATCGCGATCCCGCCATCCAACCCGAACGAGGTAATGCCCTCGAACCATTGACGAGCCAGAGGCCGCTTGATTGGCGCTTGATCAAATGCAGCGAGGGTTTGATCGTGAATTCATTCACGAATTCGTGGGCGTGTCGGAAAACGATGAGGGCCCTGCTCGGCAGGGCCCTCGAACGGTGGAACGGCGGCGCTCAGAGCAGCGCCGCGGCCGGCGGTGTGGTCGGCCAGGTCATGCGGATCCGGCCGCCGTCCTGTCCGGTGGTGACCTCGACGTCGTCGACGAGGCCGCTGATGACCGCGAGGCCCATCTCGTCCTCCTCGATCTCCGCGTCGCCGTCCTGCCCGGCGCCGGGCGCGCCTGTCGGGACGGCGTGCGGCGCCTCGTCGCCGACCTCGATGGAGAACTGTTTCTCCTCTTCGATCAGCGCCACCTTCACAGGCGCGCTGATGCCGCTGCTCTGGTGAAGTCCGACGGCGCGGGAGCAGGCCTCGCCGACGGCGAGCCGGACCTCGTCGAGGACGGCCTCGTCAACTCCTGCCCTGCGTGCCACCGCGGCCGCCACCAACCGGGCGGTCCGGACGTGCTCGGGCAGCGCGCTGAAGCGGAGTTCGACGGTGGCCATGCATCCCCCTCGCGACTACGGGCGTGCGGTCGGGGGCGGGGCCGCCGAAAGCCCGCACCCCCTGCTGTGGTTCTGTGCCCGGGCCCCTTCGTCGGCCCGGACGGAACCGCCCGGCGTACGGGCTCCGGCAGGAGCCCGACGCCGGTGACGGGTCCAGGTCAGTCGGTGGCCGCCACCGCTTCCTCGACCGAGGTGTGGATCGGGAACACCTTGGTGAGGCCGGTGATACGGAAGATCTTGAGAATGCGCTCCTGGTTGCAGACCAGGCGCAGCGAGCCCTCATGGGCACGCACTCGCTTCAAGCCGCCGACCAGCACGCCGAGCCCGGTGGAGTCGAGGAAGTCCACGCCCTCCATGTCGACGACGAGGTGGAAATTCCCGTCGTTCACCAGCTCGACCAGCTGCTCGCGCAGCTTGGGCGCGGTATACACGTCGATTTCACCACCGACTCGGACGACCGTACGATCGCCGACGGTCTCGGTCGACAAGGACAGGTCCACGGATCCTCCAGCACCTTGCTATCGAGCGGTCGCCCCTCGGGCACCTCGGCTTGCGGCCCCCGGGACGCTTCGCCAGCCGCGATGGCATTCAATCACTTACCGGCAGGCGTGCACGACGCCTTGGCTCCATTGTCCGTCACGCCAGTGACACACTCGGTGCCGATGGCCAAGAATCACCGATCCGATCGATCCCCGGCGGACCCGGCGCCACGCCCGTCTCCGGGCGCGGTCCTGGACCGGCTCGCCTCCGGGCCGAGCCGGTCTGCGCGCATCACTCATACGGAGCACTTGCCCCCGCGCGTGGGCCGCCATGCCGTCTGGCCTCATCGGATTCGGTCCGAGGTGATCGCCGCCGTCCAGGCGTGCGGCATCGAACACCCCTGGGCGCACCAGACGCTGGCCGCCGAGCACGCCCTGGACGGTGACTCGGTGATCGTCGCCACCGGCACCGCCTCCGGCAAGTCCCTCGCGTATCTGGTGCCCGTCCTGTCCACCCTCCTGGACGGCTCCGAGGCGCCCACTCCATGGACACAGCAGCGCGAAGCGCCTCCACGGGGTGGTGGCGGGCGACAGGTGGGCGGCCGTGGGGCCACAGCCCTGTATCTGGCGCCCACCAAGGCGCTCGCGGCGGATCAGTGCCGGTCCGTGAAGGAACTTTCACAATCTCTGGGCAATGCCGTACGCCCCGCGGTGTACGACGGGGACACTCCGTTCGAGGAACGGGAGTGGATCCGCCAGTACGCCAACTACGTCCTCACCAACCCCGACATGCTGCACCGCGGGATACTCCCCTCCCACCCGCGCTGGTCCTCCTTCCTGAAGTCGCTCAAGTACGTCGTCATCGACGAGTGCCACACCTACCGCGGCGTCTTCGGCTCGCACGTCGCCCAGGTACTGCGCCGGCTGCGCCGCCTGTGCGCCCGCTACGGCTCCTCGCCCGTCTTCCTGCTCGCCTCCGCGACCGCCGCCGAGCCCGCCGTGGCCGCGCGGCGGCTGACCGGCCTGCCGGTGGTCGAGGTCGCCGACGACGCCTCCCCGCGCGGGGAACTCGTCTTCGCCCTCTGGGAGCCCCCGCTCACCGAACTGCACGGCGAGAGGGGCGCCCCCGTGCGGCGCACCGCCACCGCCGAGACCGCCGATCTGCTGACCGACCTGACCGTGCAGGGCGTGCGCTCGGTCGCCTTCGTACGGTCCCGGCGTGGCGCCGAGCTGATCTCGGTGATCGCCCAGGAGCGGCTCGCCGAGGTCGACCGCTCCCTGGTCCGGCGGGTCGCGGCCTACCGCGGCGGCTACCTCCCCGAGGAGCGCCGGGCCCTGGAACGCGCCCTGCACTCCGGCGAACTCCTCGGCCTTGCCGCCACGACGGCCCTGGAGCTGGGCGTGGACGTCTCCGGCCTGGACGCCGTGGTGATCGCCGGCTACCCGGGCACGCGCGCGTCCCTGTGGCAGCAGGCGGGCCGCGCCGGCCGCTCCGGCCAGGGCGCCCTGGCGATCCTGGTCGCCCGTGACGACCCACTGGACACCTTCCTCGTCCACCATCCGGAGGCCCTGTTCGACCAACCGGTGGAATCGACGGTCCTCGACCCCGACAACCCCTACGTCCTCGCCCCGCACCTGTGCGCCGCCGCCGCGGAACTCCCGCTGACCGAGGAGGACCTGGACCTCTTCGGCCCGGCCTGCGCGGACGTGCTGCCGCAGCTGGAGGCCGCGAAGCTGCTGCGCCGGCGCACGAAGGCCTGGCACTGGACGCGCCGGGAGCGGGCCGCCGACCTGACCGACATCCGCGGCGCGGGCGGGCGTCCGGTGCAGGTCGTCGAGACCGGCACGGGCCGCCTGCTCGGCACGGTCGACGCGGGCGCCGCGCACTCGACGGTCCACGAGGGCGCGGTCCATCTGCACCAGGGCCGCACCTACCTGGTGCGCTCGCTCGACCTGGAGGACTCCGTCGCCCTCGTCGAGCAGGCCGATCCGCCGTACTCCACGGTCGCCCGCGACACCACCGCGATCTCCATCCTGGAGACGGACACCGAGATCCCGTGGGGTGCCGGCCGCCTCTGCTACGGCTCGGTCGAGGTCACCAACCAGGTGGTCTCCTATCTCCGCAGACGCCTCATCACCGGCGAAGTGCTCGGCGAGACAAAACTCGACCTCCCTCCTCGTACGCTGCGCACCCGGGCGGTGTGGTGGACGGTCACCGACGACCAACTGGACGAGGCCCGGATCAGCCCGGAGATCCTCGGCGGCTCCCTGCACGCCGCCGAACACGCCTCCATCGGCCTGCTCCCCCTCTTCGCGACCTGCGACCGCTGGGACATCGGCGGCGTCTCGATCCCGCTGCACCCGGACACCCTGCTGCCGACGGTCTTCGTGTACGACGGCCACCCCGGCGGCGCGGGCTTCGCCGAGCGTGCCTTCCACACCGCCCGCGCCTGGCTCACCGCCACCCGCGAGGCCATCGCCTCCTGCGAGTGCGAGGCCGGCTGCCCGTCCTGCATCCAGTCCCCCAAGTGCGGCAACGGCAACGACCCACTGCACAAGAGGGGGGCGGTACGGCTCCTCACGGTGCTGTTGCGGGGAGCGCCGGGGGAGACGGAGGCCGAGGGAGGCGACGGAAGCTCGGCCGAGCCGGCTCCGGGACCGGTGCCCCGGGCGTGAGCGTGGGCCAGCCCGGCTCCTCCGGCACCGGTCTCTCCAGGCGCCAGCCCCTCCGACGCCGGCCTTTCCCGCACCGGTTCTGTCGGCAGGGCCCCAGCCGACGCCGGTCCTGTCGGCACGGATCCCCCCGGCACCGCACCCGCCGGCCCCGCCCTGGCCCTGGCCTCCGCCGCGAACGGCCCTTTCCCCGAGGCCGCCGTCACGTCCGAGGTCTCGCCGACGATCGCGCAGCGCACCAACCGGACCCCCTGGGCCGCCGCCACCCGCTCGGCCCGCGCGCAGGCAGCCGTACCGCCTTCGGCCCAGTGGCCCGCCGCCGCGAGAGCCGCCAGGTCCGCGCCGCCGGCCGCCCGGTGGCGGACCACGACGGCCTGCCCGAGTGCGAGCACGGCACCGAACACCACACAGAGCACGGCGATCGCACCCAGGCTCCACACGGTGGCGGACCCCTGGTCGGACTGCTGCCGGCCCCGCGCCCAATCTCTCCTCACGGCCCCTCCTCCCTGGCCCCAGCGGTCTCCTCGGCCCCTGTCGTCTCCTCGGCCGGCGCGACGGACTCCTCCCGCACCTCGAACGGCAGGCCGCTCAGCACCGGCGGCCTGGCCACCACCGTCACCCGGACCTGGTCGCCCTCGCGCCCGACGGTCACGCGCGCCCCGCGTGGCGCCGCTTCCCGGGCCACCGTCACCACCGCGTCGGCCGGGTCCTGCCGGGCGGCGGCCCGGGCGCCGATACGGGCGGCGTCCACGCACCGGATCTGCGCGGCCACCACGAGCAGCCCCCAGATCAGCGCCATCGTGAACGCCACCAGCACGCACAGCACCACGGCCGCCTCCGCGGTCACGAACCCCCGGTCCGCGCCTCGCTCACATCCGCGCACTGAGGGCCTTCTTCACGATGTCCTGCAGCTCCGCCCGGACCTGGCCGCTGGTGACGACCTCGTAGAGCAGCAAGGCGAACCCGACGGCCGCGATGATCCCCATCGCGTACTCGGACGTCACCATTCCGGCGTCTCCGCGCCGCTCCCCCCACAGCCGTACCGTCGCTTCCTTGATCTTCCGGTGCATTCCAACCCCCGCGAGATTCATGTCTTTTGCTCTTTCTTCGCTCTTGTTCTTCGTCGCGACTTCTTCGGTGTCTCACCTGCCTCTCATCACGCCGCCCGCGAGTCCGATCACGACGGGCAGCACACCGACCGCGATGAAGGCGGGCAGGAAGCACAGGCCCACCGGCGCGGAGATCAGTACGGCCGCGCGCCGGGCCCGGGCCGTCGCGGTACGGGCCCACTCCGCGCGTGCGTCCGAGGCGAGGCGGGCTGCCGGGCCGGCCGCCGGA
>NZ_CM002285.1:4150784-4152189 GCF_000497445.1 Streptomyces roseochromogenus subsp. oscitans DS 12.976
CCCGGACGCACCGGTCCTGGCGCGCCAGCCGCACCCGGCGCAGCAACGGCACCCCGGCCGCCCCCACGGCGACCGGAATCACCGAGGCTCCCAGTAGCCCGAGCAGCAATCCGGCCACCAGTGCCCACCACTCGGCCCCCAACCGGCTGCACAGTCTGGCCAGTTCCGCGCGAGCTTGGTCCCAGGAGGGCGGACCGATCGCCACCGCTCCGCCGCCCGCGAGCAGCAGCCGCGCCCGCCGAACTCCGTAATGAGGCCCGCCCAGCAGCCAGACCAATGCGCCGAGACAGATCAGCGCGGCCGCCGTGGACGTCTCACCGGTCACTTCCGTCACCTTTCTCCACCCTTCCGAACCCGAACTCGCCCGCGGCGTCCAGCAGGTGCCGCAGCCGCTCCCAGCCCCGCTCCCGCACGAAGGCCCGCTCTCCCCAGCGCAGGGCCGGCACCGTCCGGACCAGCCCCGTGGCGTCCCGCTCCAGTACGTGCACCTCGGCGATCCGGCGCCGCCCGGACCGGTCCCGTACGAGATGCACGACCGCGGAGAGGGCGGCCGCCAACTGGCTGTGCAGTGCGGCCCGATCGAGCCCGGCGGCCGTGGCCAGCGCCTCCAGGCGGGCCGGTACGTCTCCCGCGGCGTTGGCGTGGACCGTGCAACAACCGCCCTCGTGGCCCGTGTTGAGGGCCGCGAGCAGATGCACGACCTCGGGTCCGCGGACCTCTCCGACGACCAGCCGGTCGGGCCGCATCCGCAACGCCTGCCGGACGAGGTCCTCCAGGGTGACCAGGCCGGCGCCCTCCTGGTTCGCGGGCCGGGTCTCCAGCCGGACGACATGCGGGTGGTCCGGCCGCAGCTCGGCCGAGTCCTCGGCGAGCACGATCCGCTCGCCCGCTCCGGCCAGGCCCAGCAGTGCGCTGAGCAGCGTCGTCTTGCCGCTTCCGGTGCCGCCGCTGACGAGGAAGGACAGCCGGGCCGCCAGCAGCGCCCGCAGGATCCGGTCGCCGCCGGGCGGCACGGTGCCGGCCTCGACCAGTTCCTCCAGCGTGAACGCCCGGGGCCGTACGACCCGCAGGGCCAGGCAGGTACAGCCAACGGCGACCGGGGGCAGCACCGCATGGAGCCTGGTGCCGTCGGGAAGCCGGGCGTCCGCCCACGGCCGGGCGTCGTCCAGCCGGCGTCCGGCCACGGCGGCCAGCCGCTGCGCGAGGCGTCGTACGGCCGCCGCGTCGGGGAAGGTCACCGGGGTCAACTCCAGTCCCCCGCCGCGGTCCACCCACACCCGGTCCGGGGCGGAGACCAGGACGTCGGTGACATCCGGGTCGGCGAGCAGCGGCTCCAGGGGGCCGGAGCCGACGAGTTCGGACCTCAGCTGCCGGGCCGCGCCGAGGACCTCGGCGTCGCCGAGCA
>NZ_CM002285.1:4152389-4153187 GCF_000497445.1 Streptomyces roseochromogenus subsp. oscitans DS 12.976
GCCACAGCACGACCCCGGTCCCCAGCCCCAGCATGGCCCCGGCCACACCCCCGACCAGGACCCAGGCGCCGCACACCGCCCCGGCCGGTGGCAGCCACCGCCGCGCGGCGTCCGCCACTGCGAACCGCGGCCTGGGTACCGGAACTTCCCGGCCCAGCAGCTCAGCCACCCGCCGTCGTGCCCGGCGCCGGCGCCGGACCCGGTCCAACCGCCAAGCCACCCAGCCGAGAGCCGGCGTCACACCCCCGACCATCCCCAACCTGTGGACAACTTCCCCGCTCATACCGCCCGTTCCCCCCACACGTCCCAGCCCGAGGCATCCATCGCGCCCCGTGCACCGCTCCCCCCGTTCACACCGCTCCCGCTCCCCGCACGTCCCGGGCAGCGCACCGGATGGCGCTCACCGCCCCGCGCACCACTCCTCGCACCGCCCGCCCTGCTCGGCGCGGCACGTCCCCGGACCGCTGACCGCATCTCGCACCCGCCCTTCACACCGCTCCCCCCTCACACCACTCCGCTCACTCACCACTCCTCCTCACACAGCCCCTGCCTGCCGCACGATCCACACCGCCCACCACACCCCGGCCGCCTCGAACGCCGACCCGGCTGTGAGGCAGGCGAGGCCGGGGCCGGTGTGGAGCAGCACATGGAGGGGAGCCGCGCCCAGGGCCGAGCCGAGGAGCAGGCCGAGGGCGGGCAGGACGGCGAGCAGTACGGTGGTGGCCCGGGCGCCCGCCAACTGAGCGTGCAAGTCCGAGCGTTGGTCCCGCTCGGCCCGCAGGGCCGCCTCCAACCGGT
>NZ_CM002285.1:4153387-4299375 GCF_000497445.1 Streptomyces roseochromogenus subsp. oscitans DS 12.976
CTCAGGGAATGCAGCTCGGGCAGCGACTCCTCCAGGGCGCCGCCGCCGACCCGGCCGCGGGAGGCGGCGAAGGCGGGCCAGCGCAGTCCGTCGGCACTCTCGCCACCGAGGAGTACGTCGAGTCCGCCGCCGAGCGGATCGGCGTCCACGAGAAGGGTGCGCAGTCCCTCGCGCGCGGAGGTGACGGCGAGCGCGCACGCGAGCGTGGAGGCGCCGGCCCCGCCCCGGCCGCCGATCACTCCGACGGTGAGGGCAGGGCGGCCGACACCCTCGGCGACGTCGGCGATCCGGTCGACCAGCCACTGCTCGCCGTCGGGCAGCATCAGGACGTGGTCCGCGCCGATCTCCACGGCGCGCCTCCACACCCCAGGGTCGTCCTGGTCACGGCCGACCAGCACCACTCCGCGCCGCCGCGGAGCCGCGCCGACCCGGCGGGCGGCGTCGTCGCCGACCAGCACCAGCGGTGCCGTCTCCCAGCCGTCGCCGTGGTCCGGTACGCCGTGGTGGACCTCGGGTGTGGCGCCTGCGGCCGCGCACAGGCGCAGCAGGTCGTCCAGGAGTTCGGCGTCCTCGGTGACGATGAGCGGCCGGTCCGGTCGGTCTCCGGTGCCGGGCGGCGGGTCGTGAGTGACGGTTCCGGTCACGGGTGTTCCCCCCTCGCTGCACGGGCCGCGCAGCCCCTGCGGCCACGCGATTCCCAAAGGTGTGAAGAACCGCCAAGCGGCCCCCCATATGAACGGCCGACAGAAACCGGCCAAACGCGCTCCGACAATCGGAACCGGCCATGAACTCGCCGCGGCCCGAGCGCGCTGGAATCACGGTGCAGCGATCCGCGAAATCATGTGGATCTTGGTGGAAAACTGTGGACAACTCAGCGGCTGTGAATATCGCTGTCACCCAAACCGGTGACCTCTGTACCGATCCCAGTGCGACTTCCACAGAGCGGCGCGATGATTACCGGGAGTGACGGATCATGGGCGTGCGGAGCGGAGACCGCGATGACTCGATGCCGGACCCACGGCCGCAGGAAGAAAGGAAAGACAGGGAGAAAACGTGCCCGGACATGCGACGACCCCCGCCGGGGGGGAGAGCGGGGGTCGTCCCCACGGCCGACTCGGGGGGGAGGAGTCGGACCGGGTTAGCACGGTCGCGAACGATCCGTGACTTCCATGGTGTACCCGAGAGCCCTCTCAGGCAAACCCACGCGCCCCACTCTTACGCCGAATGGTGGGCGCCTATGCTCGGGGGCGTGGAAAACCACTCCTTGCCCCGCGCAGCAGCCTTCTTTGACCTGGACAAGACGGTCATTGCGAAGTCGAGCACTCTCACCTTCAGCAAGTCCTTCTACCAAGGTGGGCTGATCAACCGCAGGGCCGCACTGCGCACCGCATATGCCCAGTTCGTCTTCCTGGCCGGCGGCCTGGATCACGACCAGATGGAGCGCATGCGCGAGTATCTGTCCGACCTGTGCCGCGGCTGGAACGTGCAGCAGGTACGGGAGATCGTCGCCGAGACCCTGCACGACCTGATCGACCCGATCATCTACGACGAGGCCGCCTCCCTCATCGAGGAGCACCACACGGCCGGCCGGGACGTGGTGATCGTGTCCACCTCGGGCGCCGAGGTGGTGGAGCCGGTCGGCGAACTGCTGGGCGCGGACCGGGTGGTGGCCACACGCATGGTCGTCGGCGAGGACGGCTGCTTCACTGGGGAGGTGGAGTACTACGCCTACGGCCCGACCAAGGCCGAGGCGATCCGGGAACTCGCTGCGTCCGAGGGCTACGACCTCGACGGCTGCTACGCCTACAGCGACTCCGCGACCGATCTGCCGATGCTCCAGGCGGTCGGGTATCCGCACGCGGTGAACCCCGACCGCGCGCTGCGCCGCGAGGCAGCCGCGCGCGGCTGGCCGATTCTGGAGTTCCGCCGACCGGTCCCGCTCAAGAAACGGCTGCCCACGTTCTCCGTCCCGCCCCGGCCCGCGCTGGTCGCGGCAGCGGCCATAGGAGCAGCGGCCGCGACCGCCGGTCTCGTCTGGTACGCCAGCCGCCGCCGGAGCACCGCCTGACACCGGAGCACCACCTGACACCGGCGTGCCACCCGAACGGCGCCCGTTTCACCCCCGTTTGAACCTGAAAGTAAAGAACCGTAGGCAGGGGTTTCGCTTCCTCCCGGCTCGCGGTACAAAGACCTTAGGCCCGCGAGACCAAAGGACATCCGCGAGGATCACCTGCCACTACGCACTCGGCCCACGGACCCCGCATGAACACCGGGCACCCACGCGACGTCGACCCGTCGATTACGGGCCAGCCGCACCAGGTGACGGGCAAAGCTCCCCGACCTGATGGGCAGATATCGAGGACGCTTGGTAACGCGGTGAGCATGCCAGCGGCGGTACGAGTCCTCGTACCGCCGCAACCCGTGTAGGGACGTTTCCTCAGGCCGCACCGCGCTGCAGCGCCTCGCACACGGCCGTCGACTCGCGCGCGCCCAGTTCGATCGCCCTGCCGCAGTGGGCGATCCAGGCCGCCATGCCCTCGGGGGTGCCGGAGACGTATCCGTCCAGCGCCGCCAGATAGGAGGCGCGGCCCAGTTCGGCGTGGCCGACCTCGGCCGGGCAGATCGCCTTCGGGTCCAGGCCGCTGCCGATCAGCACGATCCGCTCGGCCGCGCGCGCGACCAGGCCGTTGTGGGACACGAAGGGCCGCAGCGCGAGCAGTTCGCCGTGCACCACGGCGGCCGTCACCAGCGCGGGCGCGGACGTCCCAGCGATGATCAGGTCCGCGAGCCCCTCCAGTCGCCCGGAGACCTCCCCGGCGTCAGGCAGCGGCAGCTCGATCAGCGGCTCGTCCACCGTTTCGCCGGCCTGGCGCGGCCTGCCGACCTCGTCGGCCTTGTCGGCCGCGGCCACCAGGTGCAGCCGGGCCAGCACCCGCAGGGGCGACTGCCGCCAGACGGACAGCAGTTGTCCCGCCTCCGCCGAGAGCCTGAGGGCGGCGCCCATGACGCGCGACTCGTCGTCGGCGCCGAAGTCGGTGCGCCGCCGGACCTCCTCCAGGGCCCAGTCGGCGCCGGACAGCGCCGCGGAGCCGCGGGCGCCGCGCAGGGCCGCCTCGGCGGTGATCTCGGTGCTACGGCGCCGCATGATCCGGTGCCCGTAGACCCGGTCCACGGCCTTGCGCACGGACTCCACGGAGCCGGCCACACCGGGCAGCGAGCCCAGGGCCGCGAGCGGGTCGGCGTTCGCGCCTGTCGTACTCATGAGTACGACCCTACGCACCCCGATGGCCCACCCCTCGAAGGAGTGGTCTTCTTCACTTCCCCCTGACACATGCAGCCATCACCTCACTACTCTTGGTGAACATGAAAATTGCTTTCGTCGGGAAGGGCGGCAGCGGCAAGACCACCCTCTCCTCCCTCTTCATCCGCCACCTCGCCGCCGTCGGCGCCCCGGTGGTCGCCATCGACGCGGACATCAACCAGCACCTCGGTCCCGCGCTCGGCCTCGACGAGGCGGAGGCGGCCGCACTGCCCGCCATGGGCGAGCGGCTACCCCTGATCAAGGACTATCTGCGGGGCTCCAACCCGCGCGTCCGCTCCGCCGCCACGATGATCAAGACGACCCCGCCCGGTGCGGGCTCACGGCTGGTCCGGGTCCGGGAGCCCAATCCGGTCTACGACGCCTGCGCGCGGCCGGTGGAACTCGACGGCGGCGCCGTCCGTTTGATGGTCACGGGCCCCTTCACGGACGCCGACCTGGGGGTCGCCTGCTACCACTCCAAGACGGGAGCGGTGGAGCTGTTCCTGAACCACCTCGTCGACGGCCCCGACGAGTACGTCGTGGTCGACATGACCGCGGGTTCGGACTCCTTCGCCTCCGGCATGTTCACCCGCTTCGACATGACGTTCCTCGTCGCCGAGCCGACCCGGAAGGGGGTCTCCGTCTATCGCCAGTACAAGGAGTACGCCCGCGACTTCGGCGTCGCCCTGAAGGTCGTCGGCAACAAGATCCAGGACCAGGACGACAGCGACTTCCTGCGCGCGGAGGTCGGGGACGACCTGCTCGTGACCTTCGGCCGCTCGGACTGGGTGCGTGCCATGGAGAAGGGCCGGCCTCCCCGGTTCGACCTCCTGGAGGAGTCCAACGCCCGTGCCCTGCACACTCTGCGGGCCACCGCGGACGCCACGTACGAGCTGCGGGACTGGGAGCGCTACACCCGCCAGATGGTGCACTTCCACCTGAAGAACGCCGAGGCGTGGGGCAATGAGCGCACCGGAGCCGACCTGGCCGCACAGGTCGACCCCGGCTTCGTGCTCAGCGAAGACATCGGTGCGGGTGTGACAGCTCCTGCGTGACACATCCCGCGTGACACCTGCCGCTTGCCCCACACGACTCGTCCTTACGGCTTGCCCCTGACCGCTTGACGTCTACTGCTCGACCGCCGGCGCCCCAGGCACGCCCTTCGGCGCCGGGGCCGGGCTGCCGGACAGGAAGGACGCCCAGCCCTGTCGGGGGGCCTCGCCCACCTGCAGGGTGCGCAGCTTCTCCAGGACCTTCGGGTCCTGGGCGTCCAGCCAGTCGGCCAGCTGGTGGAAGGACACACAGCGCACGTCGGGCTTGTTGCACACCTCCTTGACCGTGTCCTCGACGGCCCGCATGTAGGTGCCGCCGTTCCACGACTCGAAGTGGTTGCCGATGATCAGCGGTGCACGGTTGCCGTCGTAGGCCCGGTAGAAGCCCTTGACGAGGCCGTCGCGCATCTGGTCGCCCCAGTAGTCGAACTTGTCCGGGTCGCCCTGAGTCTCGGTGCCGGACTGGTTGACCATGAAGTTGTAGTCCATGGTCAGCTGCTCAAAGGTGTGCCCGGGGAAGGGCACCAGCTGCATCGACAGGTCCCACAATCCCTCCTTCTTCTTGGGCCAGACCTGCTCGTTGACCCCGCTGGAGTCGTAGCGGAAGCCCAACTGGCTCGCGGCCTTCATGAAGTTCTGCTGGCCCTCCAGGCAGGGGGTGCGGGCGCCGATCAGCTCCTTGTCGTAGTCGAAGGGAAGCGGAGCCGACTTCTTCATGCCGGTGTTGGTCTTCCAGGACTTGACGAACTGCTTCGCCTGGGCGATCTCGCTCTTCCACTCGTCCACCGACCAGGTGCCGACCCCGCCGTCGGGCCCGCAGAAATGGCCGTTGAAGTGCGTGCCGATCTCGTTGCCCTCCAGCCAGGCGAGCCGGGCCTGTTTGACGGTGTTGGCGATCCCCTTCTCGTCGTTGAAGCCGATGTCGGAACTGCCCGGCGAGTGCTGCGGCGGCTTGTACTGCTCACGCTTCTCCTCCGGCAGCATGTACACGCCGCTGAGGAAGTACGTCATGGTCGCGCGGTTCTCCCTGGAGACCTTGCGGAAGTGCGAGAACAGCTTCTGGCTGTCCTCGCCCGCGCCGTCCCAGGAGAACACCACGAACTGCGGCGGCTTCTGACCCGGCTTCAGCCGCTCGGGCCTGGGCAGATGCGGCTGCGAACCGGTGTACGCGGTGGATCCGTCACCGATCAGCCGGAGCACACTCTGGGGCGCCCGGGCCCCCTTCCGCGGGCCGGACACCCCTTTCTTCGAACTGTGGGGGCCGGTCGCGCAACCGGCGAGCGACGAGGCACAGGCCGCTGCGACCACGACGCCGACGGCGATCCTCTGGGTGGCGGTCATGCTCCGCCCACCTTCTTCCTTCTCTCAGGCGAACGCTGGCGTGGGCTGTTTTCTGGCGATATGCCGGGACTACACCGGCAGCGCCGCCAAGGTCGCACGGTCGCGAGAAGGAATTAGTACGACAAGCCGATCAAATGATTAGTTCACTCATGCGAGCGATCGATTGGACCATTTGCCCCGAAAAGCAATGTATTGCCTTTACGTGTCATTACGATTCGTTTACCGGCGTTGATCCATCCCGCCCAGTCCGTGACCGTGCCGCCCCGGAGGAGACGGGACCATGTCAGCCTGCGCACCCCCGCACCCCCAGCACCCGCATCCGCCGCACGCCCCGCCGCCGGGCCGCCGGCCCCGCTTCCTCGTGGCGGGCGCCGACCTGTCCGCGTCCGTCGCGGTCTTCCTGATCGCCCTGCCCCTGTCCCTCGGTATCGCCCTGGCCACCGGCGCTCCGCTCCAGGCCGGTCTCGTCGCCGCCGCCGTGGGCGGACTCGTCGCCGGCCGGCTCGGCGGCTGCCCGCTCCAGGTCAGCGGTCCCGCCGCCGGGCTCACCGTGGTCACCGCCGACCTGATCCACCGCTACGGCTGGCGGGCGACCTGCGGCATCACCGTCCTCGCCGGACTCGCCCAGCTCGGTCTCGGCTGTCTGCGGGTGGCGCGCGGCGCGCTCGCGGTCAGCCCCGCCGTGGTGCACGGCATGCTCGCCGGGATCGGCATCACCATCGCCGTCGCCCAGCTGCACATCGTCCTCGGCGGCAGCCCGGACAGCTCCGTCCTCGCCAACCTGCGTGCGCTGCCCGCCCAGTTGGCCCGTCTGCATCCGGCCGCCGTCTCGATGAGCGCGCTGACGCTCGCCCTGCTGCTGACCTGGCCCCGTCTGCCCGGTCGCCCCGGCCGACTGCTGCGGAGAGTGCCGGCCGCGCTCGTGGCCGTGGCCGGGGCGACCGCGACGGCGGCCCTCGCCGGGCTCGCCCTGCCCCGGGTCGAGCTGCCGTCCTGGCGCAGCCACGCCCTGGCCGGACTGCCTGAGGGTCCTGCGCTCGGCCTCGCCGCCGCCGTGCTCACCACCACCCTGGTGTGCAGCGTGCAGTCGCTGCTCGGCGCGGTGGCCGTGGACAAGCTGGTGGCGACCCGCCCTGGCCCCGCCTGCCTCGTCGGCCGCTCCGACCTCGACCGGGAGCTGCTGGGTCAGGGCGCCGCCAACATCGTCTCCGGGGCGCTCGGCGGACTGCCGGTCGCCGGCGTGGCCGTGCGCAGTACCGCGAATGTGAACTCCGGTGCCCTGAGCCGGAACTCCGCGATGCTGCACGCCGTTCTCGTAGTAGTCGCCGCGCTGCTGATGGCCCCGATCCTGGAGGAGATCCCGCTCGCCTCCCTCGCCGCCCTGGTGATGGCCGTCGGCATCCAGATGGTGTCCCTGCACCACATCCGCACGGTGACGCGCCACCGCGAAGTGCCGGTCTACGCCGCGACCGCACTCGGCGTGGTGGTCCTCGGCGTCCTTGAGGGCGTGCTCCTCGGCGTCGCCGTGGCGGTCGCCCTAGCCCTGCACCGCCTTGCCCGCACCCGCATCACCCACGAAGAGAAGGGAGGAGTCCATCACGTACGGATCCGAGGTCAGTTGACGTTCCTCGCGGTACCCCGGCTCAGCCGAGCCCTGCATCTCGTACCCCAAGACGCCCACGTCGTCGTGGAGTTGAACGGGTCGTTCATGGACCACGCGGCGTACGAGTCACTGCAGGACTGGACATGCGCCCACACCGCGCGCGGCGGTACGGCCGAGCTGTCGGGCCGGCGCGGCGGAATCCGGACCGCCGGGCCGCCCCCGTCCGCCCGGTGCCGCTGCCGGCCCTGGACACCCTGGCGCGCTCACCGGTCCTGCTTCCCGGAAACCGCCGCCGCCCCGGCGGGCCGGGGTGCGGGGCGGGAACTCGCCCGTGGGATCGGCTCGTTCCAGCGCAACACCGCGCCGCTGGTGCGGTCGGAGCTGGCGCGGCTCGCCAGGGAGGGGCAGCGGCCCGCGCAGCTCTTCCTCACCTGTGCCGACTCCCGGCTCGTCACGTCGATGATCACCGCCAGTGGTCCCGGCGACCTGTTCGTCGTCCGCAACGTCGGCAACCTGGTGCCGGCGCCGGGCGAGGAAAACGGCGACGACTCGGTGGCGGCCGCCGTCGAGTACGCCGTGGAGGTGCTCGGGGTGCGCTCCATCACCGTGTGCGGGCACTCGGGATGCGGGGCGATGCAGGCGCTGTTGACCGCGAGCGGGGCGGGTGGCACCACCCCGCTGCGGCGCTGGCTCCGGCACGGGCTGCCGAGTCTGGCGCGGATGGCCGAGGACCGCCGCGCCTGGCCCCGGCTCGCCGGCCGGCCTGCGGCGGACGCGGTGGAGCGGCTGTGTCTGGTCAACGTGCTCCAGCAGCTGGAGCATCTGCGGGCGCACGGCCCGGTGGCCCGGGCGCTGGCCCGGGGCGAGCTGGAGCTGCATGGGATGTACTTCCACGTGGGCGAGACGCAGGCGTATCTGCTGGCGGGGAGCGAAGAGGACGGCCTGTTCGAGGGCGTCACGGGAAAGGTCACGGAAGGGGTGGTCACAAGGGAGGCGCACAGTCCGACGTGAGATAACGGCACTTCGGCAGGGACACCAGGACAGGTCTAAACCAATTTTCCCGTCGGCCCTTGTCATCGGACCCCCGCGTCTGATGAGCTGTGGCCTGGGACACAACGGACACCCTTCGAGAGGGAGATGTCGTGAGCAACGAGAGCCTGGCCAACCTGCTCAAGGAAGAACGCAGGTTCGCGCCCCCCGCCGACCTGGCCGCGCATGCCAACGTCACCGCGGAGGCGTATGCACAGGCCAAGGCTGACAGGCTCGGCTTCTGGGCCGAGCAGGCCCGTCGGCTGACCTGGGCCAAGGAGCCTACCGAGACGCTGGACTGGTCGAACCCGCCGTTCGCGAAGTGGTTCAAGGACGGCGAGCTGAACGTCGCGTACAACTGCGTGGACCGGCATGTGGAGGCCGGTCTCGGGGACCGGGTCGCCATCCACTTCGAGGGTGAGCCCGGCGACAGCCGCTCGATCACCTACGCGGAGCTGAAGGACGAGGTCTCCAAGGCGGCCAACGCCCTGCTGGAGCTGGGTGTCCGCAACGGCGACCGGGTGGCCATCTACATGCCGATGATCCCCGAGACCGCGATCGCGATGCTGGCCTCGGCCCGGATCGGCGCCGCCCACTCGGTGGTCTTCGGCGGCTTCTCGGCGGACGCGCTCGCGACCCGCATCCAGGACGCGGACGCCAAGGTCGTCATCACCTCCGACGGCGGCTACCGGCGCGGCAAGCCCTCCGCGCTCAAGCCGGCCGTGGACGAGGCGATCGGCAAGGTCGACAACGTCGAGCACGTTCTGGTGGTGCGCCGTACCGGCCAGGACGTGGCCTGGAACGACGAGCGGGACCACTGGTGGCACGACCTGGTCGAGCGTCAGCCGGCCGAGCACACCCCGGAGGCGTTCGAGGCGGAGCACCCGCTGTTCATCCTCTACACCTCCGGCACCACCGGTAAGCCGAAGGGCATCCTGCACACCTCCGGCGGCTATCTCACCCAGGCGGCCTACACGCACTGGGCGGTGTTCGACCTCAAGCCGGAGACGGACGTGTACTGGTGCACGGCCGACGTCGGCTGGGTCACCGGGCACTCGTACATCGTGTACGGCCCGCTGGCCAACGGCGCGACGCAGGTCATGTACGAGGGCACGCCGGACACCCCGCACCAGGGCCGGTTCTGGGAGATCGTGCAGAAGTACAAGGTCTCGATCCTCTACACCGCGCCGACGGCGATCCGGACGTTCATGAAGTGGGGCGATGACATCCCCGCCAAGTTCGACCTCAGCAGCCTGCGGGTCCTGGGGTCGGTCGGCGAGCCGATCAACCCCGAGGCGTGGATCTGGTACCGCAAGAACATCGGCGCGGACCGGACTCCCGTCGTGGACACCTGGTGGCAGACCGAGACCGGCGCCATGATGATCTCTCCGCTGCCGGGTGTCACCGACGCCAAGCCCGGTTCCGCGCAGACCCCGCTGCCCGGCATCTCGGCGACCGTCGTCGACGACGAGGCGCACGAGGTGCCCAACGGCGGCGGTGGCTATCTGGTGCTGACCGAGCCGTGGCCGTCGATGCTGCGCACCATCTGGGGCGACGACCAGCGGTTCATCGACACCTACTGGTCCCGTTTCGAGGGCAAGTACTTCGCCGGCGACGGCGCGAAGAAGGACGACGACGGCGACATCTGGCTCCTCGGCCGGGTCGATGACGTGATGCTCGTGTCGGGCCACAACATCTCCACCACCGAGGTGGAGTCGGCGCTCGTGTCCCACTCGGCGGTCGCCGAGGCGGCCGTCGTCGGGGCTGCCGACGAGACCACCGGCCAGGCGATCGTCGCGTTCGTGATCCTGCGCGGTACGGCCGCGGAGACCGAGGGGCTCGTCGGCGAGCTGCGCGACCACGTGGGCGCCACGCTCGGCCCGATCGCCAAGCCCAAGCGGATCCTGCCGGTGGCCGAGCTGCCCAAGACCCGCTCCGGCAAGATCATGCGCCGCCTGCTGCGGGACGTGGCCGAGAACCGTCAGCTCGGTGACGTCACCACGCTGACGGACTCCACGGTCATGGACCTCATCCAGGCCAAGCTGCCGGCGGCGCCGAGCGAGGACTGACCGGCATCAGCCTTGGGGGCGCCCGGCCGACAGGCCGGGTGCCCCTTTTGCGTCTACGGTGAAGATCACCGGTCCCGGACCGCACCCTCCGGGTCGCCGCACCCTTTGAGCCCTCACGCAACTTTAGGTAAGCTAAGTAAAGCGTCAAGAACGCGACAAGGGTGCGCCGGGAAGTCTGGTCGGCATGTGAGCCGTCCTGCCTACCCACCGGAGATCTCCATGACCGCGCCCCGCACGCCCCGCAAGGCCCTCGGACGCCTCTCCCTGCCCGAGCGCGCCATCGTCGCGGGCGCGCTGCGCACCGAGACCGTCGGCGGCATCCTGCTCCTCCTCGCCGCCGTAGCGGCGCTGATCTGGGCGAACATCCCCGCCCTGCGGCACAGCTACGAATCGGTCAGCGACTTCCACCTGGGCCCAGGCGCCCTCGGCCTGAATCTCTCAGTCGCCCACTGGGCCGCCGACGGCCTGCTCGCGGTGTTCTTCTTCGTCGCCGGCATCGAGCTGAAGCGCGAGCTGGTCGCCGGAGACCTGCGCGACCCCAGGGCGGCCGTACTGCCCGTGGTGGCCGCGCTGTGCGGCATGGCCGTACCGGCGCTCGTCTACACCCTCACCAACCTCACCGGGCACGGCTCGACACAGGGCTGGGCGGTGCCCACCGCCACCGACATCGCCTTCGCGCTCGCCGTCCTCGCGGTCATCGGCACCTCCCTGCCCAGCTCGCTGCGCGCCTTCCTGCTCACCCTCGCGGTCGTCGACGATCTCTTCGCGATCCTGATCATCGCGATCTTCTTCACCGACCGGCTGAACTTCGCCGCGCTCGGCGGCGCCGTCGCCGGACTGGTGGTCTTCTGGCTGCTGCTGCGCAAGGGCGTGCGCGGCTGGTACGTGTATGTGCCACTGGCCGCCGTGATCTGGGCGCTGATGTACAACAGCGGCGTGCACGCCACCATCGCCGGCGTGGCGATGGGCCTGATGCTGCGCTGCACCACCCGTGAGGGTGAGCAGCGCTCGCCGGGCGAGCACATCGAGCACCTGGTGCGGCCTCTGTCCGCCGGGCTCGCCGTGCCGTTGTTCGCGCTGTTCAGCGCCGGGGTGAAGATCTCCGGCGGAGCGCTCGGGGACGTGTTCACCAAGCCGGAGACGCTCGGTGTGGTGCTGGGGCTCGTCGTCGGCAAGGCGCTCGGCATCTTCGGCGGCACCTGGCTCACCGTCCGCTTCACCCGCGCCTCCCTCAGCGAGGATCTCGCCTGGGCCGACGTCTTCGCGGTGGCCTCCCTCGCCGGCATCGGCTTCACCGTCTCCCTCCTCATCGGCGAACTCGCCTTCGCGGGGGACGCCGCCCTCACCGACGAGGTCAAGGCCGCCGTCCTCGCCGGATCGCTCATAGCGGCGGTGTGCGCGACGGTCCTGCTGAAGATACGCAACGCCAAGTACCGCAGGCTGTGCGCGGAGGAGGACCGCGACGACGACCTCGACGGCATCCCGGACATCTACGAGCAGGACGACCCGGCCTATCACCTGCGCATGGCCGAGATCCATGAGCGCAAGGCCGCCGAACACCGGCGGATCGCGGCCGAGCGGGCGGCCGCGGCGCGCCACGGGCTTGCGGAAGTACCGGGCGGGGCAGGCGAGGAGGGCGACCGTCCGGCATGATCTGACGAGACGGTACAAAACAAGACGGCCACACGAGCGGGCCGGCCGGCCGCCTACGACGGCAGGTACGCCCGCGGCACGAGAGACATCTGAGGGAGAACGCGATGAGCGCACCCGACGGCAGCCCGGTCGGCGCCGAACGCAGCATCGGCCAGCTGTTCGCCTCGGCGACGACCGAAATGTCGGCGCTGGTGCACGACGAGATCGCCCTGGCCAAGGCCCAGCTGAAGCAGGACGTGAAGCGCGGCGCGGTCAGCGGCGGCGCCTTCACGGTGGCGGCCGCGGTGCTCCTCTTCTCCCTGCCGATGCTCAACTTCGCCCTCGCCTACGGCATCCGGACCTGGAGCCACTGGAACCTGGCGATCTGCTTCGTACTGTCCTTCGCGGCCAACGTGCTCGTCGCCATCCTCCTCGGGATCATCGGCGTGGTCTTCGCGAAGAAGGCCAAGAAGAGCCACGGCCCGCAGAAGGTGGCCGCGTCGATGAAGGAGACGGCGGGCGTCCTGCAGAACGCCAAGCCGCACCCGCGCGCGGAGCTGCCCGAGGACCGGACCCCCGCGGCCATCGAGGCTGTGGCACGCTCACAGTCATGACGGACCCCGCCCCCTCGGCCTTGGTACGGATGGACGTTCCCCACGGGAAAAAGGTGACCCACAGGGACGTCGCCGCCAACGGCGCGCGCTTCCACATCGCCGAACTCGGCGACGGCCCCCTGGTGCTGCTGCTGCACGGCTTCCCGCAGTTCTGGTGGACCTGGCGGCACCAGCTGGTCGCGCTCGCGGACGCGGGCTACCGGGCGGTGGCGATGGACCTGCGGGGCGTCGGCGGCAGCGACCGCACGCCCCGCGGGTACGACCCCGCCAACCTCGCCCTCGACGTCACCGGCGTGATCCGCTCGCTCGGCGAGCCGGACGCGGCGCTGGTCGGCCACGACCTGGGCGGCTATCTGGCGTGGACGGCGGCGGCGATGCGGCCCAAGCTCGTACGCCGCCTCGCCGTGGTGTCGATGCCGCATCCGCGGCGCTGGCGCGCGGCGATGCTGCGGGACGCACGCCAGACGGCAGCCAACTCCTACATCTGGGGCTTTCAGCGGCCCTGGCTTCCGGAGCGTCAACTCACCGCAGACGGCGGGGCGTTGGTGGGCCGGCTCATCCGGGAGTGGTCCGGGCCGCGGCTGCCGGAGGACGAAGCGGTGGAGACGTACCAGCGGGCCATGTGCATCCCGTCGACCGCGCACTGCGCGATCGAGCCGTACCGCTGGCTGGTGCGCTCGCTGGCCCGCCCGGACGGCATCCAGTTCAACCGGCGGATGAAGCGGCCGGTGCGGGTGCCGACGCTGCATCTGCACGGCTCGCTGGACCCGGTGACGCGCACGCGCAGCGCGGCCGGTTCGGGCGAGTACGTCGAAGCGCCTTACCGCTGGCGCCTGTTCGACGGTCTCGGGCACTTCCCGCACGAGGAGGACCCGACGGCGTTCTCCACGGAACTGGTCAACTGGCTGAAGGATCCCGAGCCGGATCGGTGACCGTACGGTCAGGTCCGGGTGCGTGGAGTATCCGGATCGTGAACACTTGTCCCTCGAACGGCCACATGCCTGCCGCATAGGCCAATTGAGCGGCGCTCAGGCGGTTATCGACCTTCGGGCAGGGGCACACGTCGGGGTATGGGCTGGACGCACGACTACAGTGACGCACCCCGCAACCGCCGCTCGACCGCAGGTCTGAGCACGCCTCAGCGAGGCAACCCGCAACTCGCGCAAGGGGACCTCCGCGTGGGGATTCCACGCATCCTGCGCCGCCGGGCCCGCTGGGTCTCGGTGCGGCTGCGTCACCCACGCGGCTGAACCCCTCAGGAAGGGCACACGCACACCCTCCTGAGGGTCACAGGGCGCAGTTGTCCGTACCCACCTGCTCGTTCGCCGTACGTCCCTGCTGGATGTCGGGCTGGATCTCGTCCGCCGTGAGGGCGTAGCCGGTCTCAGCGTCGTCCAGGGACTTGGCGAACACCACGCCGTACACCCGGCCGTCGGGGGTGAGCAACGGGCCGCCCGAGTTGCCCTGGCGGACCGTGGCGTACAGCGAGTAGACGTCGCGGCGGACGGTGCCGCGGTGGTAGATGTCCGGGCCGTTCGCCGTGATGCGCCCGCGCACCCGGGCGGCACGCACGTCGTACGAGCCGTTCTCCGGGAAGCCCGCGACGATCGCGCCGTCCCCGCCGGCCGCGTCCCGCGCGGAGAACCTGAGGGCGTGCGCCTTCAGACCGGGCACGTCGAGTACGGCGATGTCGCGCTTCCAGTCGTACAGGACGACCTTGGCGTCGTACTTGCGGCCCTCGCCGCCTATCTGGACGGTGGGCGAGTCGACGCCGCCGACGACATGCGCGTTGGTCATGACCCGGCGGTCGGCGAAGACGAAGCCGGTGCCCTCCAGGACCTTGCCGCAGCTCTGCGCGGTGCCGGTCACCTTGACGATGGAGCGCTCGGCGCGCAGGGTGACCGGGCTGTTCGCGAGCGCAGGGTCGGGCGGCTGGACGTCCTTGATCGGCTCGTTGGCGAACGGGCTGAAGACCTGCGGGAAGCCGTTCTGCGCGAGGACGGAGGAGAAGTCGGCGAACCAGGTGTCGGCCTGCGCGGGCAGCGCCCGGGAGACGCCGAGGAGCACCTTGGAGCCGCGGACCTCCCTGCCGAGCGTCGGCAGCGTCGTACCCGCGAGGGCGGAGCCGATCAGCCAGGCCACCAGGAGCATCGCGACGACGTTGACCAGAGCGCCGCCGGTGGCGTCCAGGGCGCGGGCCGGGGACCAGGTGATGTACCGGCGCAGCTTGTTGCCGAGGTGGGTGGTCAGGGCCTGGCCCACGGAGGCACAGACGATGACGACGACCACGGCGACCACGGCGGCGGTGGTGCCGACGTCCGCGTTGTCGGTCACGGCGTCCCAGATCACGGGCAGCGCGTACACGGCGACAAGACCGCCGCCCAGGAACCCGATCACCGACAGGATGCCGACGACGAAGCCCTGGCGGTAGCCGACGACCGCGAACCACACGGCCGCGACCAGCAACAGGATGTCCAGCACGTTCACTGCTTCAGGCCTCGCCTATTCCGCTCCGCTCCCCGCGGCCCGGCCGGGGGTCCGGGGGTTGCCCCCGGAATAACACCGCACGGACGACACCCTGTCATGACCGCCAGTCGAGTGGGACCTGCTTCCCCCTGTCCCAGGGGCGCTCCCAGCCCGCGAAGTGCAGCAGGCGGTCGATCACCCCGGCCGTGAAACCCCACACCAGGGCCGATTCGACCAGGAATCCCGGGCCTCGGTGTCCGCTGGGATGGACGGTGGTGGCGCGGTTGGCGGGGTCCGTGAGATCCGCCACGGGGACCGTGAAGACCCGGGCCGTCTCGTTCGGATCGACGACGCCGACCGGGCTGGGCTTGCGCCACCAGCCGAGCACGGGCGTGACGACGAAGCCGCTCACCGGGATGTACAGCGCGGGCAGCACGCCGAAGAGCTGGACGCCGGACGGATCGAGGCCGGTCTCCTCCTCGGCCTCGCGCAGCGCGGCTCTGAGCGGTCCGTCCGCGTGCGGGTCGCCGTCCTCGGGGTCGAGCGCGCCGCCCGGGAAGGACGGCTGCCCGGCATGCGAGCGCAGGGAGCCCGCACGCTCCATCAGCAGCAGCTCGGGGCCGCGCTCGCCCTCGCCGAACAGGATCAGCACGGCCGACTGCCGCCCCGAGCCGTTCTCCGGTGGCAGGAAGCGGCTCAGCTGGAGCGGCTCGATCGTCTCGGCGGCCCGCACCACGGCCGCCAGCCAGTCCGGCAGCCCCTCCTTGCTGAGCGTCACCGCGCCGCCCCGCGTCTCACTGGCCCTCGCCATCACAACCCCCGTCGCTCTGTCCGTCCAACGCCCGAGGGCCCCGGTATCGTTCCGTCACGCGGCCCCCAGGGGCGGGGCCGGCTTGCCGCCCGCGTCGAGATAGGCCTGCGGGGGCTTGAGCCGCTGGCCGGGGAAGCCGCCCTTCTCGTACTTCAGGAGCTTCTTGGCCTTCTCGGGGTCGGTCTCGCCCTCGCCGTAGGCCGGGCAGAGCGGGGCGATGGGGCAGGCGCCGCAGGCGGGCTTGCGGGCGTGGCAGATCCGGCGGCCGTGCCAGACCACATGGTGGGACAGGTCGGTCCACTCGGTCTTCGGGAACAGCGCGCCGACGGCGGCCTCGATCTTGTCGGGGTCGGTCTCGTCGGTCCACTGCCAGCGCCGGACCAGCCGCTGGAAGTGGGTGTCCACGGTGATCCCGGGCCGGCCGAAGGCGTTGCCGAGGACGACGAAGGCGGTCTTGCGGCCGACGCCCGGCAGTTTTACCAGGTCTTCGAGCTTCCCCGGCACCTCGCCGCCGAAGTCCTCGGCCAGGGCCTTGGAGAGCCCCATGACCGACTTGGTCTTGGCCCGGAAGAACCCGCAGGGGCGCAGGATCTCCTCGACCTCCTCCGGATCGGCGGCTGCCAGGTCCTCGGGGGTCGGGTACTTCGCGAAGAGCGCCGGGGTCGTCTGGTTGACGCGCAGGTCGGTGGTCTGGGCCGACAGCACGGTGGCTACCAGCAGCTCGAAGGGGTTCTCGAAGTCCAGCTCCGGGTGGGCGTACGGATACACCTCGGCGAGCTCGCGGTTGATACGGCGGGCGCGGCGGACCAGGGCGGCAGGGGATTCCTGCGCCGGAGGCTTCACGGCGACCTTCCCGGCGGTCTTCGCGGGCGCCGCCTTCTTCGCGGCCTTCCCGGCGGTCTTCGCGGGCGCCGCCTTCTTCGCAGCCTTCTTGGCCGGCACGGTTTTCTTCGAGGCGGCCTTCTTGGCCGGCGCCGTCTTGCCGGCCGACTTCTCCGCGGCGGCCTTCTTGGCCGGCGCGGTCTTCTTCACGGCGACCTTTTTTGCCGTTTTTCCGGTTTTCTTAGCATCGCCGGAGCCCTGTTCGCCCACAGCGGAATCACGACGTACAACCACCCGCTAAACCCCCTTGTCCTGTGCTCTCACCGGCGATTTGGACACCCGGCCAGCCTAAAGCCCGGCACCGACATCCGCCTCGGACCTCGAAGATCGGCCCCCGATTGGACCCCTGGCGCTTACCTCGGGACACGTGTGCGGCATCCTTGTGACAGATCACACTGTTTGGACCGTCCGGCAAAATGGGGAGCACGGTCCCCTGGCACACGGGGGAGCATGATCCCCTGAGCAGGTCGACAAGGAGAGAACTCAGTGGACGACGTTCTGCGGCGCAACCCGCTCTTCGCGGCTCTCGACGACGAGCAGGCCGCGGAGCTTCGCGCCTCCATGAGCGAGGTGACCCTCGCACGCGGCGACTCCCTCTTCCACGAGGGCGACCCCGGGGACCGGCTGTATGTCGTCACCGAGGGCAAGGTCAAGCTGCATCGCACCTCCCCCGACGGCCGCGAGAACATGCTCGCCGTCGTCGGCCCCAGCGAGCTGATCGGCGAGCTTTCGCTCTTCGACCCCGGCCCGCGTACGGCCACCGCGACCGCGCTGACCGAGGTCAAGCTGCTCGGTCTCGGTCACGGCGACCTCCAGCCCTGGCTGAACGCCCGCCCCGAGGTGGCCGGCGCCTTGCTGCGCGCCGTCGCCCGCCGTCTGCGCAAGACCAACGACGCCATGTCCGACCTGGTCTTCTCCGACGTCCCCGGCCGTGTGGCGCGCGCCCTGCTGGACCTCTCGCGCCGCTTCGGCGTGCAGTCCGAGGAGGGCATCCACGTCGTCCACGACCTCACGCAGGAGGAGCTGGCCCAGCTGGTCGGCGCCTCGCGCGAGACCGTGAACAAGGCGCTGGCGGACTTCGCCCAGCGCGGGTGGCTCCGCCTGGAAGCGCGGGCCGTGATCCTGCTGGACGTGGAGAGGCTGGCGAAGCGGTCCCGCTGACGCCGGTCTTGGCCGTACGGGCTGTTTGATGCTGACCGGCGCCCAAAATGCGCCGCCTTTCCGCATCACACAGGGCACAGTGAGCGCATGCCCGAACCCCCTGTCCCGCACGGCCTCGACGACCAGGGCTTCATCGCGCGCGAAGGCTCCCTCGCGCGCGTGCCCGCCGTTTTCCGCCCGGTCGTGGCCTCCGCGCGTGACCGGGTGCTGGGTCTCTTCGGGTCCCGGCTGCACAGCGCCTACCTCTACGGGTCGATCCCGCGTGGCACCGCGCGCGTGGGACAGAGCGACCTGGACCTGCTGATCGCGCTCCTGGACGAGCCGACCGACGCCGGCCGGGAGGCCGTACGCGCGCTCGGCGAGGCCGTCGACAAGGAGTTCCCGCAGATCGACGGCGTCGGCACGCTGCTCTACAGCCGGGACCGGCTGCTGAGCGAGCTGGAGCGGTACGACCTGGGCTGGTTCGTGGCCTGCATGTGCACCCCGCTGCTCGGCGAGGACCTCGCCGAGTATCTGCCGCGGTACCGCCCCGACTCCCTGCTCGCTCGCGAGACCAACGGCGACCTGGCGCGGTGGCTGCCCCGCTGGCGGGAGCGGATCGCGGGCGCGGAGGACACCGAGGAGGCCCGGCGGCCGCTTGTGCGCTTCATGTCCCGGCATCTGGTCCGCACCGGCTTCACCCTCGTCATGCCTCGCTGGAACGGCTGGACGAGCGATCTGCGCGAAATGGCCGAGGTGTTCGGCGCGTACTACCCGGAGCGGGCGGTTCAGATGCGTACGGCGGCGGAGTACGGCTACGAGCCCACCGATGACCCGGACATCCTGCGGTCGTACGTCGACGACCTGGGCCCCTGGCTCGCCGACGAGTACGCGCGCGTGCACGGCGTGAAGACACCGCGCCCGGAGGACTGACCGGACGCCGGAAAGCTGCCTGCGAAGTCGGCCGGAACACACCCCCGTCACCGGGCAACCCTCCCGCCCCCGCCCCCTCTTGCCTCCGGCAGCAGCGAACCGACCGGAAGGCAGCCGACGTTGACCCGCCCACCCTCTCCCCTCGTCCGGCGTGGCGCGGCCGTGACCGCCGCCCTCGGGCTCGTGGCCCTGGCCGGACCGCAGGCGGCGCCGGCCGCCCCGGTCACCGGCCCCGCGGCCCTGCACTGGTCCACCTGCCCCGCGGGCTCCGACGCGCCGCGCGGCACGTACTGCGCCACCCTCAAGGTGCCCCTCGACCACGCCAGGCCGAACGGCCGGCAGATCAAGCTCACCCTGTCGATGGCCGGCGATCTGCACGCCCCGCGCACCCTCGTGGTCAACCCCGGCGGGCCGGGCGAACCGGGCATCGGCACGGCCAAGTTGGTGTGGAGCTCGCTGCCCGAGGACGTCGGCTCGGCGTACAACGTGGTCAGCTTCGATCCGCGCGGCGTCGGCGCCAGCACCCCCGTCTCCTGTGGCGACACGAGCAAGCTGATCAAGCATCCGGCCGCGCCGTACGCGCCCGCGACCGCGGCTCAGGAGCAGGCGCGGCGCACGGTCGCCCGCGAGGTCGCCGAGCAGTGCTCCACGCATGTGAAGGACCTGCTGCCGTACATCACCACCGAGAACGCGGCCCGCGACATGGACCGGATCCGTGCCGCGTTCCACCGCGACAAGCTGGACTACCTCGGCTATTCGTACGGGACGCGGCTCGGCGCGACGTACGCGACGCTGTTCCCCGGGCACACCGGCCGCATGATTCTGGACAGCGTCGTCGATCCGGCGGTCACCACCTACGGCTCGCAGTACGAGCAGGATCCGGCGCTGCAGCACCGGGCCGGACAGTTCTTCGCCTGGGCGGCCGAGAAGGACGCGACCTACCACCTGGGCGGCAGCCAGGCGAAGGTGTCGGCCGCGTGGGACGCCGTCCGTACGAAGCTGGCCGCCCACCCCGCCGCAGGCCGCGCGGGCAGCGCCGAGCTGGACGATCTGCTGGCCTCCGCCATGTACACCGATCAGGTCTGGGGCGATGTGGCCCAGGCCGTCTCGGACTACCGGCGCGGGAATGCGAGCACGCTGCTCGGCGCGACCGACCAGCTGGCCCTCGGCGGCGTGGACCCGGCCCAGCTCGCCTACAACTGCGCGGACGACGCCTGGCCGCGCGACTGGGCGACCTGGCACCGGGACACGGCGGCGGCCGCCCCCAAGGCGCCCCTGTTCGCCTGGCTGAACACCTGGTACAGCGCGCCCTGCGCGTACTGGAAGGCCCCGACGGCCAAGCCCGTGAAGATCGGCTCGGTGAAGGTGCCGCCGGTCCTGCTGCTGCAGGCCAAGGACGACCCGGCGACCCCGGTCGTGGGCGCGCGGCGCATGCAGCAGGCGCTGTCCGGTTCCCGCCTCGTCGTAGCGGGCGGCGGCAACCACGGCCAGTACCTGTTCGACGGGAACACCTGCATGGACCGCGCCGGCAACGGCTACCTGCTCACGGGGAAGCTTCCGGCCGAGAACGCCACCTGCCCCGCGTCGCCTGCGCCGTAGCCCCGGGGCCGACGTGCTGTGACGCGAGCTGTGATGCAAGTCACAGCAGTGGGCTGTCACGGTTTTCCGAGCCGAAGTGTCTCAGTGCCGTCCGAAGAGAGGAGCCGAGCCGGATCATGGCCGCCGAGGATGCCTTCACCGAGCACCGCCCGCTGCTGTTCACCGTCGCCTACGAGATGCTGGGCAGCGCCGCCGACGCCGAGGACGTGCTGCAGGAGAGCTACCTGCGCTGGCGGGAGGTCGATCCGGCCGGCGTCGGGCACGCGCGCGCGTACCTGGTACGGGTGGTGACCCGGCAGGCGCTCAACCACCTGCGAGCGGCCAAGTCCCGGCGTGAGGAGTACGTCGGCTCGTGGCTGCCCGAGCCGATCCGCACCGCCCCTGAGGTCGGCGACGACGTGGTCCTGGCCGAGTCGGTGTCGATGGCCATGATGCTGGTCCTGGAGACGCTGAACCCGACCGAGCGCGCGGTGTTCGTGCTGCACGA
Source organism: Streptomyces roseochromogenus subsp. oscitans DS 12.976 (assembly GCF_000497445.1). NCBI lineage: Bacteria > Bacillati > Actinomycetota > Actinomycetes > Kitasatosporales > Streptomycetaceae > Streptomyces > Streptomyces roseochromogenus. Next base: position 4,174,347 of record NZ_CM002285.1, read on the forward strand.
CGTGTTCGGCTACACCCACGGTGAGATCGCCGCCGCAGTCGGCAAGGCCGAGGTCACCGTCCGGCAGATCGCGCACCGCGCGCGTGGGCACGTCCACGCGCGCCGCCGCCGCTTCGAGCCCGACTCCGCTGCCACCGGGAAGATCGTCGAGCGGTTCATGCGGTCGGCGGCGGACGGGGACATGCAGGCGCTGATGGATCTGCTCGCACCCGACGTCGTGGTGATCTCCGACGGCGGCGGGAAGGTCACCGCCGCCCGTCGCCCGGTCGTCGGGCGCGACGACGTCGCCCGGTTCGTGCTCGGCGTGTACCGCACCAGCGCGACGACGGCCCGGATCGAACCCGCCCGCTACAACGGCATGCCCGCGGCCCGGTTCCTCACCGGCGGCGCGCTGGACTGGCTGGTGGCGTTCGAGATCCGCGACGGACGGATCACCGGCCTCTACGGCATGCGCAACCCCGACAAGCTGGACCGCGCCGACGTGGTGCGCCCACTCGACAGAGGAGCACTCGGCTGAGGAGGCCGACAGACATGGAGACCATGACCGTGGAACGCGTCATCGACGCCCCGATCGACGACGTGTTCGCCTGGCTCACGACCACCACCCACTACACCGCCTCGCCCCTGGTGCTGCGCTGCCGGCTGGCCCGGCACGGCGAGGGCGCGCCCTACGGCGTCGGCGCGATCCGCAGCCACCTCTGGCTGATCGGCTGGTTCCGGGAGCGCATCAGCGCCTACGAACCGCCGTACGCCACGGAGTACGTCGTGGAGCGCAGCGTGCCGCCGGCCCGGCACGAGCTGGGCCGTATGACGTTCACCGAGACGGACGCCGGAACGCTCGTCCGCTGGACGACCCGGGCGGAGATCCCCCTCCCGCTGCTCGGCGGCTTTCTCACCCGGTTCCTGGCCCGCCCGGTCATCACCCGCACCTTCGGCAACATCCTGGAGGCGGCCGAGAAGGCGCTGACGGGTCCGGCCGCGACGACTCCGGCGAGGCGGACTCCGACGACCCGGTAGACGTCACATCGGCTGGATCAGCCCGTGCTCGCTCAGATAGTCCAGCTGGGCCCGTACGGACAGTTCCGCCGCCGGCCACAGGGAGCGGTCCACGTCGGCGTACACGTGGGCGACGACCTCGGCCGGGCTGCGGTAGCCGTCCTCGACCGCCGTCTCCACCTGGGCGAGCCGGTGGGCGCGGTGGGCGAGGTAGAACTCGACGGCGCCCTGGGCGTCCTCCAGGACCGGCCCGTGCCCCGGCAGGACCGTGTGCACGCCGTCGTCGACCGTCAGCGAGCGCAGCCGCCGCAGCGAGTCCAGATAGTCGCCCAGACGGCCGTCGGGATGCGCCACGACCGTCGTACCACGCCCGAGGATGGTGTCGCCGGTCAGCACGGCCCGGTCGGCCGGGAGATGGAAGCACAGCGAGTCCGCGGTGTGCCCGGGGGTCGGCACGACCCTCAGCTCCAGGCCGCCGACGGTGATGACGTCCCCGGCGGCCAGGCCCTCGTCGCCCAGGCGCAGGGCCGGGTCGAGGGCACGCACGCGCGTGCCGGTCAGTTCCGCGAAACGGGCGGCGCCCGCGGCGTGGTCGGGGTGGCCGTGGGTGAGCAGGGTCAGGGCTATGCGCTTGCCGGCCTTCTCGGCCATGTCCACGACAGTGGCCAGATGGCCGTCGTCCAACGGGCCCGGGTCGATCACCACGGCGGCCTCGGAGCCGGGCTCGGCGACGATCCAGGTGTTGGTGCCGTCCAGGGTCATCGCGGAGGCGTTGGGCGCGAGGACGTTGACGGCCCGTTCGGTGGCGGGGCCGGAGAGCACCTGGCCGCGGGGCTGGCCCGGCAGGGCGCTTGCGTCGGTCATGCGGGGCCTCCGCCCTTCGTCTCGGCCGTCGTCCGCGCGCTCGGCTCGGCCGTCGCCGGAACGTCCGCCTCGGCGTTCGTCGCGGCGTTCGTCGCGGCGTTGGTCGCGGCGTTGGTCGCGGCGTTGGTCTCGGCCGTCGGGATGTGCTTGGTGAACTCGTCGTGTCCCGGCCAGGACAGCACGATCGCGCCGTCCACGAGGCGGGCACCGGCCATCACGGGGGTCATGTCGCGCCCGGGTGCGGCCGTGAGCGCCTCGGCCGCGGAGGCGTACGGAGTCAGCTGGCGGAGCGTGGCGATGGTGGGCGGCATCATCAGCAGGTCGCCCTTGTCGTAGCCCGCGGCGGCCTCGGCGGGGCGGATCCACACCGTGCGGTCGGCCTCCGTGGAGGCGTTCCGGGTGCGCTGGCCCTGCGGCAGGGCGGCCACGAAGAACCAGGTGTCGTAGCGGCGGGCCTCGAACTCCGGGGTGATCCAGCGGGTCCAGGCGCCCAGCAGGTCCGAGCGCAGCACCAGGCCGCGCAGGTCGAGGAACTCGGCGAAGGACAGCTCGCGCGCGACCAGCGCGGACCGGTCCGCCTCCCAGTCATCCCCGGTGGTGTCGCCGACGACCGAGTCCGCGTCGGGCCCGGCGAGCAGCACGCCCGCCTCCTCGTACGTCTCCCGTACGGCCGCGCAGACGATCGCCTGGGCGCCCGGCTCGTCGACGCCGAGCCGCTCGGCCCACCACTCGCGCGTGGGGCCCGCCCAGCGCACCAGACGGTCGTCGTCGCGCGGGTCGACACCGCCCCCCGGATACGCGTACGCGCCTCCGGCGAAGGCCATGGAGGCGCGTCTGCGCAGCATGTGGACGACCGGGCCGGGCTCGGTGTCCTTCAGGAGCAGGACCGTGGCCGCGCGTCTCGGGGACACCGGGGTGAGGGTGCCGTCCGCGAGCGCGCGGATGCGGTCCGGCCACTCCGGGGGATACCACTGACCGTTCGCCATGGCCGGAGGCTATCCCGTGCAGAGCGAATGTTCGAGAGGTGCCCGAGGTCAGCGGGTTTCGCCGGGTTACGACAGCGGGTTCCGCCCGGTTACCTCAGCGGGTTCCGCAGGGCTGCGGGGCGAACGTTCCGCCGGGTCACGGTGCGAGCTCGACCTGGATCTCGACCTCGACCGGCGCGTCCAGCGGCAGCACCGCGACGCCGACCGCGCTGCGGGCGTGCACGCCCTTGTCGCCGAGGACCTCGCCGAGCAGTTCGCTGGCGCCGTTGACGACACCGGGCTGACCGGTGAAGTCGGACGCGGAGGCGACGAAGCCGACGACCTTCACCACGCGCGCGATGCGGTCCAGATCACCGGCGACGGACTTCACGGCGGCCAGCGCGTTCAGCGCGCAGGTGCGGGCCAGGTCCTTGGCCTCCTCCGGCGTGACCTCGGCACCCACCTTGCCGGTGACCGGCAGCTTGCCCTCGATCATCGGCAGCTGGCCGGCGGTGTAGACGTACACGCCGGACTGGACGGCCGGCTGGTACGCGGCCAGCGGCGGTACGACCTCCGGCAGGGTCAGGCCCAGTTCGGCCAGCTTGGCCTCGACCGCGCTCATGCCTGCTTCTCCCGCTTCAGGTAGGCCACGAGCTGCTCGGGGTTGTTGGGCCCGGGCACGACCTGGACGAGCTCCCAGCCGTCCTCGCCCCAGGTGTCCAGAATCTGCTTCGTGGCATGGACGAGCAGCGGCACGGTTGCGTATTCCCACTTGGTCATGGGGCCGACTGTAGCCGCTGTGACCGCCGGGGAACGCGGCCGACCGCGGCCGGCGCCGTCCCCGGGGCGGGCGGCCCGAGTGTGACGACCGTTATCCACAGCCCCCGGCGTGCCCGTCGGCCGGACTGGTTAGTCTCGAAGACGTGAGCAGGCTCCAGGTCGTCAGCGGCAAGGGCGGGACCGGAAAGACGACGGTCGCCGCCGCACTGGCGCTGGCCCTCGCGACCGAGGGGAAGCGGACGCTTCTCGTGGAGGTCGAGGGCCGGCAGGGCATCGCCCAGCTCTTCGAGACGGAGGCGTTGCCGTATGAGGAGCGGAAGATCGCGGTCGCTCCCGGGGGCGGCGAGGTGTACGCCCTGGCCATAGACGCCGAACTGGCCCTTCTGGACTACCTCCAGATGTTCTACAAGCTCGGCGGCGCGGGCCGCGCCCTGAAGAAGCTCGGCGCGATCGACTTCGCCACCACCGTCGCACCCGGTATCAGGGACGTCCTGCTGACCGGCAAGGCGTGCGAAGCCGTGCGCCGCAAGGACAAGAAGGGGCGATTCGCCTATGACTACGTCGTCATGGACGCCCCGCCGACCGGCCGCATCACCCGCTTCTTGAATGTGAACGACGAGGTGGCGGGCCTCGCGAAGATCGGCCCCATACACAATCAGGCGCAGGCGGTGATGCGGGTGCTGAAGTCGCCGGAGACGGCGGTGCACCTGGTGACGCTGCTGGAGGAGATGCCGGTCCAGGAGACCGCCGACGGCATCGCCGAACTCCACGCCGCACGGCTTCCGGTGGGCCGGGTCATCGTGAACATGGTCCGGCCGCAGGTGTTGGACGCGGCCGACCTGGAACTCGTACGGACCGTGGAGCGTTCATCGGTTGCACAGGCGTTGTCGGCGGCCGGGCTGGGCGGGGCCCGGCGCGGCGGGAACGCGGAGAAGCTGGTGGATCCACTGCTGCGGCAAGCATCGGAGTACGCCGAGCGGTACGCGCTGGAGCAGGAGCAGCGCGCGGTCCTCGGCGAGCTGGGCCTCCCGCTGGGCGAACTGCCGCTGCTCGCCGAGGGCATGGACCTGGCGGGTTTGTACGAACTCGCCACCGAGCTGCGTAAGCAGGGGGTGTCATGAGTCCGGACCCGGCCGAGGCACGGGAGCCAGCCGAGCGGCGCGAGTCCGCCGAGGGGCGCGAGTCCGCCGAAGCCCGCGAGCAGGGCCGGCACCTCTCCCCCGCACGCGTGCTGGACGTCGATCCGCTGCTGGACGACCCGAAGACCCGGATCGTGGTGTGCTGCGGTTCGGGCGGGGTCGGCAAGACGACGACCGCGGCGGCCCTCGGCCTCAGAGCGGCCGAGCGGGGCCGCAAGGTGGTCGTCCTCACCATCGACCCGGCCAGGCGACTGGCCCAGTCGATGGGCATCGACTCCCTCGACAACGTGCCCCGGCGGGTGAAGGGCACCGAGGATCAAAGAGGGGCATCGCGCAGCGATTCGGACGAGGGCGGTGGCGGGCGACGGGAGGGCGAACTGCACGCCATGATGCTCGACATGAAGCGCACCTTCGACGAGGTCGTGGAGGCGCACGCGGACCCCGAGCGGGCGGCCGCGATCCTGGCCAACCCCTTCTACCAATCGCTCTCGGCGGGCTTCGCGGGCACGCAGGAGTACATGGCGATGGAGAAGCTGGGCCAGCTGCGCGCAAAGGACGAGTGGGACCTGATCGTGGTCGACACCCCGCCGTCCCGCTCGGCGCTGGACTTCCTCGACGCACCGAAGAGGCTGGGCTCCTTCCTCGACGGCCGCCTCATCCGCCTGCTGACGGCCCCCGCCAAGCTCGGCGGACGCGCGGGCATGGCCTTCCTCAACGTCGGCATGTCGATGATGACCGGCACGCTGGGCAAACTGCTGGGCGGCCAGCTGCTGAAGGACGTCCAGACCTTCGTGGCCGCGATGGACACCACCTTCGGCGGGTTCCGGACGCGCGCGGACGCCACGTACAAGCTGCTCCAGGACCCCGGGACGGCGTTTTTGGTGGTCGCGGCCCCGGAGCCGGACGCGCTGCGTGAGGCGGCGTACTTCGTGGAGCGGCTGGCTGCGGAGAAGATGCCGCTGGTGGGCCTGGTGCTGAACCGGGTCCATGGCAGCGACGCGGGCCGGCTCTCGGCCGAGCGGGCGCTCGCCGCCGCCGAAAATCTTGAGGACCCCCGCATTGTGGATCAGGGGGGCGGGAAAGCTGGACTTCGTAACTCTCCCGACTCATACGGCAGTTCGCGATCTCCCGCATCCGCGGCCGCAACCGACGCCCCTGCTTCCGAGGAAGGCTCCCCCGCCGACACGGAGCGCCCTGTCGACCGGCTCACCGCGGGACTGCTGCGACTGCACGCCGATCGCATGCAGTTGCTCTCGCGCGAGCAGCGCACGCGTGACCGTTTCACCGCCCGTCACCCCGAGGTGGCGGTGGTCGAAGTGCCCGCACTGCCCGGCGACGTCCACGACCTCACGGGCCTGCGCGACATCGGCGCCCTGCTGGCAGCGGGCGCGGCGGAACGGACGGAGCCGGTGTGGCGGACAGAGCAGACGCGACTGTGAAGCACATGCGGGTGGCGGTCGTACCCACGTAAGTGACCGTCGTACGTACGTGGGTGGCACACGCGCGTACGGCACGTGCGTCACATGCATATGGGACGGCGCATGAGACACACGCGGATGCAAAGGTGCTCGCGCGGACACGGCGGCAGGCCTGCACAAGCCCGCGACGTCTCCGTCGTCCACCGGCAGGGCCGCAAGGCCGATCGCGGCTTCCCCCGGCGTAGGCCGGATCGGCGCTCCGCGCACGCCCTCGCTTCCCGTTCTCCGGGCGTGCGTGTTCCCACTCGGCAGAGAGAGGATGCCCTCAGCTCACCGCCGCGTAGTGCTCGTACACCTCGTCGCTGTCGAGGGGCACGATGCCCACGCCACGCTCGTACTCCAAGCGGGCTGTCTCCAGCAGCCTGCGCCAGGAGGTCACGGTGGGCCGCCGACGCAGCAGTGCGCGGCGCTCCCGCTCCGTCATGCCTCCCCACACGCCGAATTCGACGCGGTTGTCCAGCGCATCGGCCAGGCACTCGGTGCGTACCGGACATCCGGTGCACACCGCCTTGGCCCTGTTCTGCGCTGCTCCTTGAACGAACAGTTCATCCGGATCGGTAGTGCGGCAGGCAGCCTGCGCACTCCAGTCGGTTACCCAGCCCATACCGGCGCCGTCCTCTCCCGAATCGAGGCTCCCCCACGGCGGCAGCGGCATATTCACCGCCGCCAGTTGAGGACGTTACGGAAGGTGGGCACAGCGCAACACCCCCTTCGGGCCCAATCTTGAATGGCCCGAACGGACTATGGGTAAGCGGCAGATCACCCGCGGGAGTGAGCTGACGACATACGCGACCATCCCGGCAATCCGGGACAGCTGTGATGCGCCACAACGGACGCCGGGTGACACAGGAGGCGGATTCGGACACCTCCACCTCACGAACGGTCACGTTCCCGCGTAAGAAAACGGGGGTACACCCGGAACGATTCGGGATCGCCGGACGTATTGATACGTAGCCGCACTGCTGTGACAGTTGAGAGCAGCTTAGGCCAAGGCCTGCGCGCGTGTCCGGGAAATGGAAACGTAGGCAGGTCAGGTCGCGCTGCCGTCACGATCCGGCACCCGAACATCCCGAGGGCAGCCGCTCCCTCGGAACGCTCAGGAGTACGGATTAGGCTGCCCCCATGCCAAAGAAGCGCTCGGGTGGTGGTCTGTCGCCCACGCAGCAGGCCGCCAAGTTCCTCGGTGTCAGTGTGCTCGCCGGAGCCGTGATGGCGGGCATCGCGCTGCCCGCGGTCGGCGCGCTGGGCCTCGCGGCCAAGGGATCGGTGCAGAGCTTCGACGAGATCCCGGCCAATCTGAAGAGTCCCCAGCTCAGTCAGCGCACGACGATCCTGGACAACCGGGGCCAGCAGATCGCGAGTGTCTACTCCCGTGACCGTACGGTGGTGGACCTCAAGGACATCTCGCCGTACATGCAGAAGGCGATCGTCGCGATCGAGGACGCGCGCTTCTACCAGCACGGCGCGATCGACCTCAAGGGCGTGCTGCGCGCCCTGAACAAGAACGCGCAGCAGGGCGGCGTCGCCCAGGGCGCCTCCACCCTCACCCAGCAGCTGGTGAAGAACTACTTCGTCGAGGAGGCCGGCGACGACCCGACGAAGGTCGCCGAGGCCACCCAGCAGACCCTCGGCCGCAAGATCAAAGAGCTGAAGTACGCGATCCAGATCGAGGAGAAGCTCGGCAAGAAGAAGATCCTCGAGAACTACCTGAACATCACGTTCTTCGGCGAGCAGGCCTACGGCGTCGAGGCCGCCTCCCAGCGGTACTTCTCCAAGCACGCCAAGGACCTGAACCTCCAGGAATCAGCGCTGCTGGCCGGCATCGTGCAGTCCCCGAGCCGCTACGACCCCGTCAACGACGAGGCAGAGGCCACCAGGCGGCGCAATATCGTGCTGCAGCGGATGGCGGAGGTCGGCGACATCTCCCAGCAGGAAGCCGACGAGGCCAAGAAGGCGCCGCTCGGACTGAACCCGAGCCAGCCGAAGAACGGCTGCATCACCGCGGTCAAGGGCGCCGGCTTCTTCTGTGACTACGTCCGCGACGTCGTCCTGAACGACCCGGTCTTCGGCAAGACCCAGCAGGCCCGGGCGAAGCTGTGGAACCAGGGCGGTCTGACGATCCGTACGACCCTCGACCCGCAGGCGCAGGAATCCGTACAGGCCTCCATAAAGGACCACGTCTACGAGTCCGACCCGGTGGCGACGGCCGCGACCATCGTCGAGCCGGGCACCGGCAAGATCCTCGCCATGGGCCAGTCCCGCCCGTACGGCTTCGGCAAGAACGAGACGCAGATCAACCTCTCCGCCAACTCGGACATGGGCGGCGGCGCGGGGTACCAGGGCGGTTCGACGTTCAAGCCGATCGTCGCGGCGGCCGCGATCGAGGGCGGCAAGCCCCCGACCCAGCAGTACCCGTCGCCGTACCAGATGACGTACCCGAGTCCGGTGCAGGCGTGTGACGGCAAGGTCTGGCGCAACGACCCCGCCAACCCGGCCAAGCTGGCGAACGAGAACGAGTCCGAGCACGGCCCGTACGGCATGAAGGAAGCGACCGCCAAGTCGGTCAACACCTACTACGTGCAGTTGATAAGCGACATCGGCATCTGCCCCGTCACCCAGATGGCGAAGAAGATGGGCGTGCAGCGCGCCGACGGCCGCGCGCTGGACCAGGCCCCGTCCATCGCGCTCGGCACCCAGGAGGTGTCACCGCTGACGATGGCGAACGCGTACGCCACCTTCGCCTCGCGCGGCATGTACTGCACCCCGGTCGCCATCGAGTCGATCACCCAGAAGGTCGGCAGCGAGCAGAACTCGCTGGACGTGCCGAAGTCGACCTGCTCGCGCGCGATGTCCGAGAAGACCGCGGACACCATCAGCACACTCCTCAAGGGCGTGGTCGAGGACGGTACGGGCCAGGAGGCCGGTCTCGGCAGCCGCCCGAGCGCGGGCAAGACGGGTACGACGGACGAACGTTACGCCGCCTGGTTCGTCGGCTACACCCCGAACATGGCGGGCGCGGTCTGGGTCGGCGACCCGCAGCACAGGCGCCAGATGACCAACATCACCATCGGCGGCGTCCTGCACGAGAAGGTGTTCGGTGGTGAGGTGCCCGGCCCGATCTGGCGCGACATGATGACCGGCGCACTGGAGGGCAAGCCGGCGCAGAACTTCCACCTGATCGACATCCCCGACGACAACAAGAAGGGGGATGGCCAGGGAAAAGGACACCGGGGGGCGGACGGGGGCAAGAACGGGGACAGCACGGGCGGGATCGGCGGCCTGATCGGCGGTCTGACGGGCGGGGGAACGGACGGCACCACGGGTGACACGACCGGCGGCGGTGCCTTCCCGGCACCGACGATTTCCCTCCCGGGCAACTTCATCCAGGGGCAGGGGAACGGCGGGATCAGAGGGAACGGGAACGGGGGCTGGCGGGGGTAGTCCCGTCCGTCATACGAGTACGGCGGCGGGGCCGCACCCTGAGGTAAAGGGGGTGCGGCCCCGCCGCCGTATGTATGGCATGCCGTATGAATGGCATGTGAGGTGCGCCGTACGTTGGCATGTACGGGCGCCTTAGCCCGGGCTTGGGACAGCCCGGGGTCGGGCACAGCGGTCGGGCTCAGCCCGGGCTCGGGCTCAGCCCCGGCTCGGGCTCAGCCCTGGAGCAGCTTCTTCACCGCGGCGGCGACGCGGCCGCCCTCGGCCTGGCCGGCCACCTTCGGGTTCACGATCTTCATGACGGCACCCATGGCCCGCGGCCCCTCGGCGCCGGCCGCCTTCGCCTCTTCCACGGCCTGGGCGACGATCGCGTTCAGCTCGTCGTCGGACAGCGGCTTCGGCAGGTACTCGGCGAGCACCTCACCCTCCGCCTTCTCCCGCTCGGCCGACTCGGCCCGGCCACCCTGCGCGAAGGCCTCAGCGGCCTCCCGGCGCTTCTTCGCCTCGCGAGTGATGACCTTGAGGACCTCGTCGTCGGAGAGCTCCCGCTTCTCCTTGCCCGCGACCTCCTCCTTGGTGATCGCGGCGAGCGTCAGCCGGAGCGTCGAGGAGCGGAGCTCGTCGCGCCCCTTGATCGCGGCGTTGAGGTCGTCCTGCAGCTTCGACTTGAGCGTGGTGGTCATGGGATCGATTGTCGCAGGTGCACCAAGCCGAACGCCCGCCGATTTAGGCGAACGCCCGCCGATTCGAGGGGGCCGGGCGTCTGGGAGGCCGAACGTCTGGGGGTGGCCAGGTGGTCACGTCGTACATCCGGGGTCTGACACGATGGACGTATGCGCGCGCGATACGGAGTACCTCTGGGAATCATGGCGGCAGGCGCCGCCGGTCTGGCGTACGCGGCGGGTTTCGAGGCCCGCTCCTTCCGCCTCCGACGAGTGACGGTCCCGGTCCTCCCGCCGGGCATGCGCCCGCTGCGCGTGCTGCAGGTCTCCGACATCCACATGGTGAGCGGCCAGCGCAAGAAGCAGCGGTGGCTGCAGTCGCTGGCGGGCCTGCGCCCGGACTTCGTGATCAACACGGGCGACAACCTGTCCGACCCGGAGGGCGTGCCGGAGGTCCTGGACGCACTCGGCCCGCTGATGGAGTTCCCGGGCGCGTACGTGTTCGGCTCCAACGACTACTACGGCCCCAAACTCCGCAACCCCGCCCGCTACTTGATGGAGAAGGCGAACGGCCGCCACGGCCTGAACGGCAACGCGCCGGCCGTCGGCGCCATCCACAACCCGTGGGAAGACCTGCGCGACGGCTTCGACACGGCGGGCTGGCTGAACCTGACGAACACACGGGGTGTCCTGAAGGTCGAGGGCGTCTCGATCGAGCTGACCGGCCTCGACGACCCCCATATCAGGCGCGATCGCTACACCCAGGTGGCGGGCGGCCCCTCAGGCACCTACGACTTCTCGATGGGCGTGGTCCACGCCCCGTACCTGCGTGTCCTGGACTCCTTCACGGCGGACGACTACCCCCTGATCCTGGCCGGCCACACCCACGGCGGCCAGCTGTGCATCCCCTTCTACGGCGCCCTCGTCACCAACTGCGACCTGGACACGGACCGGGTGAAGGGCCTCTCCACCCACACGGCGGACGGCCACACCTCCTACCTCCACGTCTCAGCAGGCTGCGGCACCAACCGCTACACCCCGGTCCGCTTCGCGTGCCCACCGGAAGCGACACTGCTGACGTTGGCGGGGCGGTAGGACCGGCGGCTTTCCGGATGTAACCCACCCGGGCTACGCCACATGGCCGTACCCCCTCACCCGCTCCTAGCGTGAGGGCATGACCGCCCCGATACCCAGGGAGATCCCGGACCTGCCCGCGGTCCCGGCCACCACGCCCCTGCTGCTGCCCGCCCCGGTCCCGGCCACGGCGGTGGTGGCGCCGGTGCGCCGCCCCGCGGTCGCACTCTTCCGCCTCCTGACCGCCGTGGTGGCGGCAGCCGGCGTAGCCCTGGAGCTCCTCCTCGGTACCCCGGCCCGCACCCTGAGCTACTTCAGCGTCCAGGCGAACATCCTGCTGGCGATCGTCATGCTCCTGTCGGCGTCGAGGGCGCGGCGGGCCCGCCGCCCGTTGTCGTCCACCGTGACAGGCGCCACAGTCCTCTACGTCGTGATCACGGCGCTCGTCTACCACCTGCTCCTGGCCCACACGACGCCGCCGTTCTCCATGACCGGCGCGACGACGGCCCCGGTGCGCTGGCACGGCCAATGGGCGACCCTCCAGATCCTGCACACGATCACGCCGGCGGCGGCCTTGCTGGACTGGCTGCTGCTCACGCCCGCGGCTCGCCTGCACCTGCGCCAGGCGGCCACCTGGCTCCTCTACCCCCTGGCCTACCTGGCCTTCTCCCTGGGCAGAGCGGCAGTCCTCGCCCCCTCTGATCCGGCCCGCTACCTCTACCCCTTCCTGGACGCGGCCGCCCACGGCTACCGCGGCACCCTGGCCAACGCCCTCCTCCTGGGCCTCGCGATCTACGCCCTGGCCGTCTTCCTGGTGGCCATCGACCACACCCGCCCCACCCCGGTCCGCCGCCGCGTCTAAACCGGATTTCGTCTACAGCCACCGGTGGGCTAAAGTAAACGTCGTCGCCGCGAGAAGCAGCGACATCGGGGTGTAGCGCAGCTTGGCAGCGCGCTTCGTTCGGGACGAAGAGGTCGTGGGTTCAAATCCCGCCACCCCGACAGTGAAGTACCAGGTCAGGGGCCTGATCCGCAGTGCGGGTCGGGCCCCTGAGTGGTTCCTGGAGATCGCTTGGGGGAAATCTGGGAGAAGATCTTGGTCGGCTTCTCCCAGGAGCAGTCTCCAGTGCCGCAGGAAGAGCGGTGCTCGCGCGCCCTCGGACCTGCGCGTTCGCGAATCCAGGGCTCGTAGCTGACCAGGAACACCGCGGCGGGCCGCCCCAACGGTCGTTAGGAACACCGCATATGGCAGGTCATCGCTCAGCGCCTCCCCACGACCACGCCCGTGCGCTCGCCCAGCGGGTACGTGCGTTACGGGAAGACCTCGGGTGGACACGCGAACGGCTGGCCAAGGAAGCAGGCATCGCCGTCGGGACGCTGGCCCGCCTGGAGAGCGAGGGAGCGATCCAGCCAGGTTTCTTCACCGTCGGCGCGGTGGCCGAGGCTCTTGCCGTCTCCCTCGATGATCTGTTCCGGGCGGTCAAGGTCCCGCCCGTCACGCCCGGTCTCTGGTCCGCCGGGTACGAAGGCCGGGACATCGACTCGTTCGTGGCCTCGCTCGTCGACAGCCGCATCAGTGTCGTGGCAGATGTACGACTCACTCCGATCAGCCGCAAGAAGGGCTTCAGCAAGACCCGCCTCGGGGAGGCTCTGGCCGAAGCCGGCATCGAGTACACGCACCTGCGTGGCCTGGGCAATCCGAAGGACAATCGGGCGCCGTTCTGGGACGGCCGGCTCAACGTGGGCCGGGCTCGGTTCCGTGGGGTGCTGCGGTCCGAGGAGGCGCAGACCGATCTTGAGCGTCTCGCGGAGCATGCCCGGCAGTCCCGGGTCGCGGTCCTGTGCTTCGAGAAGGACGAGAGCCGCTGCCACCGGCAAGTCGTTCTGGACACGGTCCGCAAACGGGCCGCGGTGCCCGTCATTCCCCTGGCCTGACTTCATCCCTCGCTCCTGTACGCGCCCTTGCCGGTAGCGCATGCCTCTCCTCCAATCGGATCGGGAGATCAGTGGAGGGGGCAACCATGGGATCGGGGAATTGGCAGCGCGCACGGATCATGATCACGGTCAAGACCTATCCGGAACTGTCCGCGAAGTACCACGAGACGAGCTGCGTGGCGGGCATACGGCTCGACCAGGGGGCGCCCCAGCATGTGCGGCTCTTCCCGGTTCCGTTCCGGCTGCTGAACGAAGAAAGCCAGTTCGCCAGGTACTCGATCGTCGAGGTCGACGTGCAGCGGCACCATGGGGACCGCCGTCCCGAGAGCTTGCGCCCCAATCTGCAGACCCTCAAGGTCATCGAGCGCCTCGGGACAGCGGACGGCTGGCGCGAACGCTTATCGCATGTTCGGCCCCTCGTGGCGCCGTCCCTGTGCTCCATAAAGCGGGACCAGGAGGTGCGAGGTACGTCGCTCGGCGTCTTCCGCCCAGCGGAGTTCATTGGCTTCCGCTTCGCTCCTGCCGAGCCCTGGCCCGCTTCGAAGGCCGCCCTGGCCAATCAGTTGGATCTACTCGCGCAGGACCTTCGCCAACTGGAGTGGGTGCCGCTTGAGTTCCGGTACAGCTTCCGATGTGCGGATCAGGAGTGCGGCGGTCACGATATGGGGCTGAGAGACTGGGAGGCGGGCGAGTCGTACCGCAAGTTCCTTCGCAAGTACGGGAAGGACGACGTGGAGGAGAAACTCCGCGAGCGCTGGTTCGACCGGATGGTCTCTCCGGAGAAGGCCGTGCACTGCTTCGTCGGAAACGTCGCAGCCCGCCCCAAGACCTTTCTGCTGTTGGGCCTATTCTACCCGCGACGGGATGTCGTCGAGAACTTCCAGGAGAGTCTGTTCGACCTGTGAGGGTGAGTACGCAGGGCGGGGTCTCCGAGGCCGGCCGCATCGGGGACCCCGCCGCCGTTCCTAGTGCCGCACCCAGTTTCAACGCACCCGACGCCCACCGAGGGCACTGCGCCGATGACCTTGCACGATATGGTCCAACCCCTGCATCACCGGCAGTGGTCTCGTTGCTACACATTCCCGAGTCCGAGGTCTTCCGCGTGATCGCGGTTCAAGCAGCGGGCCCCTCAGCAACAGCCTCCTCGGAGGCGCTAGCAGGGCCATCCGGCAACAGGAAGCTCTCTGGCAGTTGGCTGATCTCCATCTCGCGTTCTCGCACCGGCGGCAGTTCGATCCCATCCAGGGGGTTGTCGTCCGGGTGGTGAAACAACTCCTTGCGCGCGTTCCACGCGAGCCGGTGGTTCAGCTCCTTGGCCACCTTCGTGGTCGCCGGAAATTCGAAATCCGGTCCGGGTGACGCCATGATGATGGCCGCTCGCCGATCGATCGGCATGATGATCGCGGCCGCATTGCCTATGCCGACGCCGCGCCAACTCGGCATCGTCGCGTCACCCATCAGCGTCACCGGGTGATCCGGAATCAGAAGCGTACGGCGCTGGAACCGGCACAGGCCCCATGAGCGCTGCATGAACACCTCGTAGGCTGTCTTCATGGACTGGCCCATCGACACCATGTGGTCGTTGACCGACATCTCGGTGTAGTAGCTGTCGAAGTCCGTCATCTCCTCCCACAGCGCCTCCACCTCCTCGTCCGAGACGGGCCCTGTGGCGTCCTCTTCGAGGCGTCGACGGATCCCAGGTTTTCCTCCCATGGCGATCAAGATCTTGCCGAGCTGATCCGCCATCTCGTTGTGTGCTGCACGAGCCGCTGGGATCCGCGCGTGCTGCGCCGCGATCCACTCGGCGACTATCGCCCGATCCTCGATGGGCAGGGGCCACATCCCGTTGATGACCTTGCGGATGACCTTCGCCGCCTTCCCCTCCAACTCGGCGAGCAGGTCTTCCACGGTGTCGTCGAGCTCGCCCGACGCGTCTCGCATCGAGTAGAAGTCGCGGTGGACGGTGACGTCGGCGATCCCGCACAGGCGCAGCTCGCCTCCGTCGAGGGGTACACGGATGAGACGCTCGCCGTCGGCGAACCGTCGAAGAAGGAGGCGCGGGACGGTGTGGTGGCGGCGCTTCAGCTTCGACTTCCCGGAGGACTTGCTCATGCCGTGACGATACGGGCAGGCACTGACATTGGCGTGGCCGTTTTCCGGCTCGGCGGCCGGCCGACAGCCTCGCCGCCGCTACTGACTCGCCTGGGTGCCTGAGGCCGAAGACTGTGGGGAGCGGAGCGCGCCCAAGGCAGTGGTTGGCCTCAATGACCCACCACTGCCCTCAAATCCGTCGCTGGCCGCGGAGCCGATCTCCACAACGGCCCACGAGCCGCTACGGGTGAAGCCCGCGAGACGACGGGACACACCTCACTGCGCCGCCCCCTCGGGTTCGTCCGCCGCGGACGGATGGACGTACCTGCCCTCGTTGAACGGAGTGAACCACGCCTTGAACGCCATCGATGCGACGCCGAGAGCCGCTCCGACGGCGCTCTCGTCGATACCGTCCATGGAGTCGTCGTAGAGCCACTCGTGATCCATGTCCTCGTAGACGTTGTCGGCGAACGAGTCGAGCGCGGCCGAGACGCCGTCGTCGAGCAGCCCGAAAGTCTCCAGGGTCACGTTCGTCTCATTCAGCAGCAGCTTCAGCGCGAGTTCCTCGGCGACGCAGCTCAACCGCTGGAAGCTGCCGTCCGTGAAGCGGGTGGTCATGGCGATCACCGTCACCAGGAAGCGGCGGGCGAAACGGGCGTCGTACTGGAGGGCGTATCGCTCGGGAAGGTCCTCGAAGTGCCACAGGGGACCATCGCATTCCGCAGCGGTGGTGTCCTCCTCCGTCAGGGTCTGCACGTCTTGGAACAGCTCGTCCACCAAGATTTCCGTCGCGTACACCAAGGCACCAGCAGCAAGTTTGGCGTCCTCCGGCGAGACGGCGAACTCGATGTCACCGTCTTCTTTCTCGTCGTCTTCGTCGTCCAGGACGCCGAACATCACGGGCGGGAAGGAGCGTAGCTCGTCTGCCAGTGCCAGCATCTGATCGCGTACTGCCTCAGCTTCCGCCTCGGCGTCATAGCCCTCGCTGTCGTCCTCGACCGTGGGACGCTCGGTATGCCGGGCCTTACGGTCAGCTGGATCATCGGGCGGGGCATCGGGACCGTCGGCGGCGGCGAGACTCTCCTGGGCGAGCTTCGGGTGCAGTTCGACCTCGCATCGCTCGATCTGCCAGTCAGCCAACAGCTCGGACCGTTCCAGCAGTTCACCCACGACCGACCGCACAGCCTCCTCGGCGAATTCCAGAGCCGGAGCATCCACGAACACCTTCAGAAGCGCTCCGCCCGGGTAGACGGCCACGATGCTGTCGAGGAGATCGACTTCCATGCCGTCGGGTCCCTCGATGGCCTCGACCGAGTCGAAGCCATCCTCCATGAGCGCCACGGCGCCAGCGCGTTGAAGTGGGTCCATCTCCGGAGTGCCCTCCGGAATGTGGGCGTCCACGGTCACTACGTATGTCACGCGTCCGATCCTGGCAGGGATATGCCGCACGACGGGGAGGAATCCGCTCAATCACGAGCACTACGCGTCGAGCCTGAGCGGCGGCCCGGTTGATGTCGGCGGCGCAGCCGTCGTAGACGTCGTGTTCAGCGACCTGGCCAGTGTTTCGGCGGCTCCACAGCAGGGTCTGTGACCTGCAATCGGCTGCGTCGGGAGGGATCGACGGCCGTGAGAGAGACGAGTCGCTGGCTGTCCGCCTCCTCCAGCTCGGCCAAGGCGTGAGGAAGCGCCGCACATACGGTGGCGATGGCGGTGCCGAGGCCGACCAAGCCGCCGTGCTTGTTGTTCTGGCGGTACTGGATGCGGTGGAGTCCCGACCGCGCGATCGCCTCGACTTCCATGGGCCGGTTCAGTTGCTTGGCGTCATTGGTGATGATCGCCTGGAAGCCCTCCGACCTGGCCTTCGCGTACAGCTCGATGTCCTTCGTGCCGGCCCAACCGTTCAGCTCGTGGACGTGCACCACGTCGTGCGCGGTCAGAAGAATGCGCACGATCTCGACCATGGGCCTGGGGACGTTCTCATCGAGCAGCAGCTTCAAGCGACAACCTGCCGAGAGCCATCGACGTAGCTGTCCACGTAGTCGCTGAAATCGACCGCGTCGCGTGCGGCTGCCGCGCTGACCCCTGGGTAGAAGTCGCTGACCCGGTCCGGGGGCACACCGTCCCTGACCAAGGCCGCTACCTCTGCGGCGGGAATCCGGGTTCCTTCGATGACCGGCTCACCGCCACGCACAGCGGAGTCGACGGCGACGTTGTCGCGTGGCTTCAGCAGGTCAGGGATGTACCGGCCGTCCTTGTAGAAGGGAGCAAGCACATCCACCAACTGGTGGATGACCACGTTCCCGCCCCTGATCAGATCGACCGCCTGCTCGGGCTCCGCAAGGTAGATCGTGTCCGGTCCCGCGACGAGAGCGTAGGCGGACAGGTGCTCTCGCTCCCCCAGGTCCTCCCGGAGCGTGTCCACTGCCCTGCGGATCTTCTGCAGGGACGTCTCCTTGCGGAGCTTCACGCAGGCCCGCAGAGCCACCACGTCACGGAAGGAGTACAGGATCGGGCGCGAGTCGGAGATCTCCGGCACGAGGAGCGCGCCCTGCTTGCCAGAAGCGCGGCGCCAGTGGGAGAGCTGCCGCAGCGTGGCACCGGAAAGGGCCGCGGCGAGCTTGGGCTCATACGACACCGCGTTCCTCCTCTCCGCCCCCATCGGATCTTTGGTGACCGTACTCCATTCTCGTGCCTTCCGCCGAGATCGGAAAAGACGGACTCCGTTCGGGGTAATCGGAGCCCGTCTCCCGACCATCAGGCCATCGTCGTGGCACGAGCGCGCAGCAGCCGATCGAGTACGGCGACCGGCGAGCGCGGGTGCAGGTTCCGACGGACGTCGAGCGCTGCTTCCCACTGCTCGGTCAGGCCGACCTTGAGACGCTCACGCATGCCAGGGGTCACGTGGGCGTACCGCGCCGAGACCGAGCCGTCAATATGGCCCATGCGCTCGTCCATCAGCACCTTCTCGGTGCCGAGATCCTCCATGTGCGTACGGTGGGAGTGGCGCAGGCCATGCGGGGTGAGCCCTCTGGCGATGGGCAGCCAGCAGGCGTCGGCCCGGCCTTGGGCGTTGCGGCCACGCACTGGGACACCTGGCCAGGGCTCGCCAAGCAGCGGGGCCGGGCGGGCCTCCTGAGGTGCTTTCTTCGGGTACCAGCCGGAGGTGGCGGGCGCAAACAGCCAGGTGGCGAAGCCGTTGCGGCGCCAGTGGGCGGCGTTCTCCGTCGGGGTGCCGCCGCGGATGAAGTTCAGCTCGGTGATGGCGAGTTCGACGCGGGCGCGGGTGTCCTCCCGTACGCGTTCGGGGTGGTTGAGGACGTTGGACACAGTGCCGGTGGAGACGCCCGCGCGGCGGGCGACGTCCACCAGCTTGGCACCGGTGTGTCCGCCGGTGCGTGCGGTGCCCTGGCCGCGGAAGACGTAGCGCTTGCCGTGGCAGGGGCACGGCGTCCGTTTCGTACGGGCGATGTGGTCGGCGACCAGGGCCGACAGCCAGTCCGTCGCGTCGATGGTGCGGTAGCTGTCGTCCTTGGGCGGGCAGCGGATCAGCTCGCCCGAGTCCAGTTCGTACAGCTGGTGTTCCACGCGTATGGCGCCGGGCCGGGCGAACTCGGTCTCCAGACCGACGATTTCGCCCCACCGCATCCCTGTGTAGCCCTTGAGGATCACGGCGACGAACTCGTCGTCGCGGCCGGACAGCAGGGCTGCGCGTTCGGCGATGAGGAGCAGACCGAGCGGGTCGGTGATCACCTTCTCGGGCCCGCGGTCGCGGGAGCGGCCGGCGCGTTTGCCGCGTCCGCGCCGCTTCGCTGCGGGGTTGGACGCGATGAGGCCCTCGTCCACGGCGTCTTCCAGTATGAGGTGGAGCGTCGAGCGCCACGTCTTGACACTGGATGCCGCATAGGCGGCCTTCTCCCGCTTCTCCCAGGTGTCCACGTCCGTGCGGAGGATGCCGGCGAGGGCCTTGTCCTCGAACTCGGGGAGCAGGTGCTCCTCGATGTGGCGGCGGTAGTTCTGCATGGTGGACGCGGCCAGGTCCTGGGCGTCGTACCAGCGGCTGGCGTACTCGCCGAAGGTCTCCTGTCCGGCCGCCGGGTCGCGCCAGGTGCCGCGCCGGACCTTGGCCTCTTCCTCGTCCGCGGCCTGCTTGGCCTCCCGCTTGGTGGCGAACTTGACCACCGCGCCCGTCGGGTCGACGACGGTGCCGTACTTGCCCTCGCTGACCTTGTATCTACCGCGCCAGTAACTGCCGCGCTTCTCGGCGAAGCCCACGCCTCGCATCCCCTCCTTTCTCGGATGTGCCGGGTACAGCTACGCAGCAGTGCCGTACTGGGACCTGCGGGGCGGTCGAGCCCTGAGACGTGGGGCGGAGGACGTGGAGGGCCGCGTCTGCCGAGTCGGACGCGACGGCGTCATAGCCGACTCCGGCGGACTGGCCGGTGACGGCTCCCCCTGGGCTCGCTGTGGCGCCGGCTCCTCGTGGATGCGGATGATCTCGGCGAGGTGGTCTGCGGTGAAGCGGTAGGCGCGGCCGACTCGTGTGTGCGGTATCAGGCGCCGGCGTGCGCGGTCCTTGACCCACCAGGCCGAGCAGCCGAGGGTCTCGGCGATCTCCTCGGGGCGGTAGAGACGGGGCAGGGCGGCTTCGCCATCCGTTCGGTGCGGAAGGCGTGCGAGGGCAGGGGGCATCGAGGGGTGGGGCAAGAGGGGTGGGTCCTTCTCGGTGGAGGATGCTCGATCAGCGGCGGCGGGTGGCCCGTCTCAGGCGGTGCTCGGTCCCTCCAGCAGCACGAGGGGTGAGACGAGGAGTGCTTCGGCGATCGCGACGAGGTCGTCGACGTCGCAACGCCGCTGGGCACGTTCGATTCGAGACAGCATCGTGTTGGACATCGGACGGCCGAGGGCCGTGACGCGGTCGGCCAACTGACGCTGGGCGAGACCGCGTTCGGTGCGGAGGATTTCGATGGTGTGGGCGGTCCGTATTCCTGCCGGACCCATTTCCAGAGAACGTGCTGCCATAGATCCAGTTGTAGCGTGCATTCCCCGGTTTGGTTAACCGGTGATCGTCGGCTATGTTGCGCCCGCCTGGTCAGCGAGCAGGGGGAATTTCCAGTCCCTCAATCTGATGTCGCGCTACCTCACACAGACACCTCGAAGCGCTTCTGACGTGGGGTGTTGTGTTGTAGCTTCGCCGTCGCCAGCGCGTCAATGGCTTCCCGATGTGATGCTTCTGGCTCGGTCGGCAGGGCAACTATTTGGTCAACCGGCGATCGTGCCCTACGGTTTTGGTCCCGCCCTCTACCAGCCTGATTTCCTGCGGCCTTTCTGCCGTGAGAGATTGCGCCGGATCGGGCTGGACTTGCGCGGCCCGGGTGTGGCTATGTTGACGACACCTCCGGAAAACGCAGTCGACTCGCGGCGCACCCCGCGCCAACAGCCCGACCCCTCCGTTCGAATCCCGCCCCGACCGACGGTGAGCCGTGGTGTCCGCCCACAGGCCGCCGAGTGAGGACCGCCCCGCTCTTGGCACGAATCCGCACCATCAAGCCCGAAGCCTTCGTCTCCGAGTCCCTGGCCACCGTCTCCCTGACCGCGGAACGCACCTTCCTCGGCCTGCTCACCCAAGCCGACGACCAGGGCCGCCATCGCGACCACGCCGCGATCATCGCGGGCCAGTTGTGGGTCCTGCGCCCGGAACACACGCCATCCGATGTCGAGACGGACCTCGCCCAGCTCGCCGACGCCGGGCTGATCTGCCGCTACAAGGGGCCGGATGACAAGCGGTACCTGCACATCGTCACCTGGCACCAGCACCAGAAGATCAACCGACCCAGCAAGAGCCGCCTCCCCTCCTGCCCCCACCACGACACACCGGTCGGCACCGCGCCAGGCGTCGCCGCGCCGACTGCGCGGGCCAGCATCACGGAGCCCGCACCGCAGCCTCACGGAGCCCTCCGTGAATGATCCGGGCAAGTGCGCGAGCCTGCGGTGAATCCCAGCGCTGATGACGAAGCCGCAGGTCAGATCGGCTTCACGGAGCCCTCCGTGAGGGGGCGGGGAGGACTCAGTGCGGCAGCCGTGACGCCTCACGGTTCGGATCTAGGACCTAGGATCATGGATCTAGGAGATACCCCTTCGGGGGGCGCGAGCGCCCCCGCACCCGACACCGTCTCGGCCCAGCAGCTCATCGCCGAGTACGCCGCCGCCTGCGCCCACCGCCCGCCCAAGGACGTCCTGGGCCACCTCGGCCGGGAGGTGCGCAAGCTCGTCGACGAGGGCATCGCCCCCGCCCATATCCGGGCCGGACTCGAACGGCACCGGACCAAGGGGCTGCACCCCAGCACCCTGCCGAGCCTCGTCCACGAGGCCATGAACGCGACCTCCGCCACGCCAACCGCGCCGGTTATCCACAGGGCGTGGACAAATCCGACCGATGTCGAAGCCGCCTTCGGAGGTGACCTCTGACCGCCACCCTCACCCGAGAGCCCCACCGGGTCGGCCCGCTCGCCGACCGGCTCAACGGCATCTTGGCCAGCCGCGGCATCGACCCTGGTGTCACAGGCGAGGAACCACCGGCGGAGCCTGTCACGGCCCTTGAGCTGGCGGACGCCCGTATCCCCGCCCGCTACCGCCGCGCCATGGCTGACCAGCCGCAGGTCAGCGCCTGGGCTGACGAGATCGCCCGCGCTGGACGCCCCGGCCCCGGTGGACCCGGTATCGCAGAAGGCCCGTCGCTGCTGATCGCCGGCCCCACCGGCACCGGCAAGACATATCAGGCGTACGGCGCCGTCTGCGGCCTCCTCAGCCGTGGCGTCCGCCTGCGCTGGGAAGCGACCACCACCGCCGACCTTCACGCGCGCATCCGTCCTCGTACCGGCCACGACGCCGAACGCGACCTACAGACACTGGCCCGCTGCCCGCTGCTGCTCCTGGACGACCTCGGTGCAGCCAAGACCAGCGAGTGGACTGAGGAGCTGACCTACCGGCTGATCAACCACCGGTACGAGCACATGCTCCCCACCCTCATCACCACCAACCTCCCTACCGCAGAGCTCCGCGCCACCCTCGGCGACCGCGTCGCCTCGCGCCTCGCCGAGATGACCGAACGCGTCGTCCTCACCGGCCCCGACCGGCGACGCCACACCGCGGCCACCGCCTAACCGGCCACCCCAGCCGCCTTCCCCTGCCCTGCCTCGCTGCACCGCTCGCGCTCACACCTGCCCTGGCCCGCGCAGACTCATCGCGCAGGGGCACTCAGCACTCCGCCGCGTTCGCCCTCCTCTTCCCTCTACACCTTGGAGACCCACCCTGCTTCCACTCCTCTTCGCGCCCCTCGCTGCCCAGAGCAGCGGCACCCCGCTCCTGCCGGACTGGGCCACCTCCTCCACGATGACTGTGGTGCTCCTCGTCCTGCTCGTGCTATCCGCCCTGTTCGCTGGATGGACGATCCGCCAGCAGCACCGCCGGCCGTCCGCCACCAACCGCTGGCGCGGGACCATCGCCGTGCCCGTCGCGGCCATGGCCGCGATCGGCTGCACCACCTACAGCGCGGACACCAGCTGGCGGTTCGCCGCCGACTACCTCGACATGGGCGGCACCACCGAGCGTGTCGCGATGTTCGCCGCCGCCGAGCTCGCCCTGTTCGCCACCGCGCTGATGGCACGCCAGAACCTCAACGGCCCGAAGCAGGCGCCCGGTACGCCCGGAACCCTCACCTGGGTCATCACCGCCGTCCAGATCCTGCCCGCCTACGCCGAGTCCGGGCTGCTCGGCGGCACAGTACGAGCCTTTGTCGGCCCCGTCCTGGCCGCGATTCTCTGGCACCTGGCCATGGGCATCGAACTGCGCCATCGCACCCCCGACGCCACCTCACGCAGCCTGGCCGCCATCCTCGTCCGCCAGGCACGTGAACGCCTGCTCGCCCGACTCGGCATCGCCGACCAGGACGCCGATGCCGCCCGACTCATCCGCGAGCGCGCGCTGACCGAAGCCGTCGCCCTGATCCTGCGCGCCGAGTCGATGACCGACAAGAAGCGCGGCAAACGGCGGCGACGACGCCTGACAGAGCGCCTGCACCAGGCTCTGGAGCGGGCCGATGTCGACGGCGATCCGCTCCAGGACGAGCTGCTGCTGCGCAAGCTCGCCACGCGCAGGCAGGCCCTCGGCCTCGCCTCCCTCATACTGCCGCCGCGCTGGCAGGCCCCGGCCTCGTATACCGCCCGCGAATCCGGGCAGAGCCGCCAGGGCTCCGCCCGCCCGGCGTCAGTGCCACGGGCAGAGCAGGACGCTGCCCGCCCGCACCCAGCAGACCCGGGCGACGACGAGGTGCCTCCGGCTGCCCGCCTGCGGCCTGCCCGTTCGGCGCCAGGGCTGCCCGCCCGGGCAGACACCGAAGACAGCCCGCCGCTCACGGGCAACACCTCGGGCAGCGCTCCGGGCAGGCGCGAGCGGAAACCGGCTGCCCGGAAGAAGCGCAACGACGGCAAACCCCGCGCCTCCGACGAGGTCATCCTCAAGTACACCCGCCGCATGTACGAGGAGACCGGCAGCGTCGGACGCGACCGGGTGGAGGACGCCCTGCGCGTCGATGACTACACCATTTCCAGTGATGACGTCGGACGAGTCGTCCGTGACTTCAAGGGCCAGGTCAAGGCCGAAGCCGACGCTGCACCTCGGTGATCCCCTCAGCACCAACGCTCCCCACCACGCCCCTCACGGAAGGCCCCATGTACTCTCCGCACCACCCAGACCCCACCACCCACGAGGACTCCCTGCCGATCACCCCTGCCCCAGGCGGAGCAAGTTGGAGGTCCGGACACTCCCCCGCAGGGGGAGCGCCCGAACCCGACCCCGCCCTGGGGGTGGCGGGGTCCGTCCGGCACCAGGGGGCGCCGGACGGGAAAGCTGCGACCGAGGACGGACCGCAGCCAGGCAAGGCCAGCCCGAAGGGCGAGGCCAGGAAGGGGAAGTCACGTCCGCGCGACAAAAAGCAGCGCCCCGCCCACAGCGTCCGCCTCAATGAACAAGAACTCGCCATCATCCAGTCCGGCGCCGACCACGTCGACATGAGCGTGGCCGGGTTCCTGGCCCACTCCGCCCTGGCCGCCGCCCGCGACCAGTCCCGCACCGCCGCGGCCATCGCGACCGAACGGGACATCCTGACGGCCCTGTTCGGCGTGCGCCGTCAGCTCGGCTGGGCCGGCAGCAACGTCAACCAGGCCGTCAAGGCACTCAACTCCGGTGCCGACGCACTGCACTTCGCCGCTGCCCTCGCCGACCTGCAACGCGCCGCACAGGCCGTCCAGCGAGCGGCCGACAGGATCACCAACCGACAGGAGGACCAGGCGGCTTGATCCCCCGGATCCACGAGCAGGGCAGCAACACCCTCGGGCTCCTGCACTACCTGTACGGCAAGGGCACCCACGAGGAGCACATCGACCCGCACCTGGTCGCGTCCTTCGACGGCATGGCCCCCGACCCCGGCCGCGACCCTTCGGTCACGAAGAAGGACCTCCAGCACCTCCTCGACCAGCCCCTGTCCCTGCTCGCTGCGGACCAGCGCCCCGCCCAGCACGTCTGGCACTGCTCCGTACGCGCCGCCCCCGACGACCCGATCCTGTCCGACGAGCAGTGGGGTGACATCGCCCGCCGCATGGTCGCCGCCACCGGCATCGATCCCGGTGACGGCGCCGGCTGCCGCTGGGCCGCCGTCCGCCACGCCGATGACCACATCCACATCATCGCCACCCTGGTCCGCGAGGACGGCCGCCGCCCCGATCACCACCGCTCCGGCAAACGCGCCCAGGCCGAGTGCCGCCTGATTGAAAAGGAACTCGGCCTGCACCAGATCGCGCCCGGTGACGGAACCGCTGCCAAGCGGGCCACCAGTGCCGAGCGGCACAAGGCCGAACGGCAGGGCAGGGAGCGCCCCGCGCGGGAGGAGCTGCGGGAGACCGTACGGCGCGCGGTGGCCGGCGCCGCCAGCGAGGAGGAGTTCTTCGACCGCCTGGCCGCCGCCGGTCTGCTGATCCGCAAGCGCGTCGCGCCCTCCGGTGATCTGCTCGGCTACAAGGTCGCCCTCCCCGACGACCGCAACAAGGACGATGAGCCGGTCTTCTACGCCGGTTCCACACTCGCACCCGACCTGTCCCTGCCCCGCATCCGCGAACGCTGGGCCCTTTCCGCAGAGGCTGCCGCCTCGGCGGACGGCTCTGGGCCGGAGCAGCCCGCCCTGCCGGCCGTGACAGGTCCCGCGTTCGCTCGGCGCCGGGCCACCGACGCCACGTGGCAGGCCCTGCTGATCATCGACCACGGCGACGACGGCACAGCAGCGGCCCAGATCGCCGCTGCAGGGGAGATCCTGGACGCGCTCGCCAAGACCTCCGCCGCGCACACCCGCGCTGAACTCCGCAAGGCAGCCTTCGCGTTCGAGCGGGCCAGCCGCTCCCACATCAAGGCCGTACGGGGGCACGACCACGCTCTGCGTCAGGCCGCCCGCGATCTCGTCCACAGTGGGCCCGCCCTCGGCCGCGGCGAGGATGGCGCCACCACCGCCATGCTCATCGACATGGCCTTCTTCCTCGCGATCGCCGCGGCGAACTGGCACGCCAGGAAGCACCACAGCCAGCAGGCCGCCGCAGCCCGGGAAGCCGCTGAACACCTTCGCGCCGCCTACGAAGCCGCTGCGGCCGGGTCCATGGCCATCCTCCGCCAGCGAGGCCATCGTCTGGCACCGCGTGTCCGGCAGCGGCAGGCCGGCCTTCTCCACCAAGTGCTGCCGGAGCAGGCCGAACAGGTCTTGGCCGAGGCCGACTGGCCCGCCCTGGCCGCCACCCTCGACGACGCCCAGAGAGCCGGCCACGACCCGGCCGCCCTGCTCACCGAAGCCGCCCAGCGGCGCGAGCTCGACACTGCCGACTCCATCAGCGACGTCCTCGTATGGCGCCTGCGCCGCAGCGCCCACCTGCCCGCCCTGCCCGAAAGCCCCCGCGACTCATCCGCCCGCGGCAACCGGCGCACACCCTCCCCGGCGCCCACCACACCGGCGGCGACCAGCGCAGTGAACGACTCCCGCCACCAGCGCTGACCGGGAAAAACGGCGAAACATAGCCGACGATCGCCGGTTGGGCAAACCGGCGATCCTCCGGACCATTGATGCCTGCACCCACCCGACTCCCGTATAGGAGCACCTATGCCCGAAACCGACATCCGACCCCGACTCGACATCGTCGCCCTCCTGTGCGACGCGGACTTCAAGTACCGGCCTGACACCAACACCTGGAGCCACCGCGACGGACGCCCGTTCAGCAAGGAGGAACAGGCCCTCACCTTCACCGCCACCCGCGTCGAATTCGAAGAGGTGAGCGAACAGCTCGCGCGGTACAGGGAGTACCGGCGTACATGGGAGGAAGCGTCGGAAGCCTTCCAGCGTTTCCTCGCCCCGTTCATGGAACAGCTCACCGAGAAGAACCTCGGCAACGCCGTCCAGCTCATGAGCGAGAACGACCGCATCGAGTTCGACCGGCTGCTTGGCCTCATGATCCACCCGCTTCGGCCCTTCACCCCGAACACCTTCTGACGACGGCCCGCGTCCCGCCACGACCAATGTGAGGAAGTGACCGGGCCAGGGGGCAGATCCCGGAATCTCCGGCACCCAGGCACGAAGCCGGGCCTCCCCAACGGGAGGCCCGGCTTCCCAGCGTGAGAAGCCCTCAGCCAGCTGGAGCGCGCAAGAGTCGGTCGTGTGTGCTCTCCGACAGCACCCGACGCAGCACCGGTGCGCTGCCACTGAGGGAGTCGGCGAACGCGGCGACGAGGTCGTGCGGCACGCTGCCGCTGAACGAGACTGGCAGGGTGATCAGAAGGCGGCCTGGGTCTTGTCGAGCGCCTTGGCCAGGTTGGCGTCCACGAGCCCCGGCGAGCCGGAGACGATCACCAGGACCTTGCCGGTGCGGATCGCCGTCTGCTTGACGATGCTGCGCTGCCCACGAACGGAGTAGGTGAGCAGCTGACTCCACCGCTCGTCGCCCAGGTCGGGGGCCGCCGTCACCTGCCGTACCCACGTTGGGCCGGTGGGGAAGCGGCCACCGCGCCTTGCGGAAGCTGGTGCACGCCGTGGCTCAGACGCGCCCTTGACCAAGGTCTACGAGGACTGTTCCGTTAGGGAAGTTGGGGCGTTCTACTCGGGGGTTGCCTTCGTGACCAGGTCGGTTGGCAGTGCGTGGTGCGTCATTAGCGGCACCAGGCAGGAATCGGCCGTTCCCTCGGCTGCTGGGGCCTCCGCATGAGACTCCGGCGCGGGATCGCGATCGCCGTCGTCGCCGGAGGCGGCGCTGTGACCACGCTGCTGGTCGGACTCGTCACGAACGCCGTGTCCAACAAGTCGCGGTGGCCCGGCTGGCTGGGGTGGTTACAGGAGCACGCCTGGTTCTCGTTCGTCGTGTTGGGCGTGGCAATGGCTGGGCTGACGGCCCTGCTCGCCGGGCTCTCCGAGACGCGGCCTCCCAGCCCGCCAGGGCGACCGGAGGATGGAGCAGGGCCAGGGGCCGCCCAGGTGCTGCGTTCGTTGCCACGCGACACCGCCGCGTTCACCGACCGTGCCGCGGAGCTGGAGCGGCTGGTGGGCTCGGTGCGGGCCTCACAGGAGCGTGGCGAGGGGGTGCCCGTTCACGTGATCGACGGCATGCCCGGCGTCGGGAAGACCACCTTCGCTGTGCACGCCGGCCACCTGCTCTCCGAGCGGTTCCCCGACGGACAGCTCTTCGTGAACCTCAACGGGTACACGCCGGGGCGTACTCCGGTACAGGCCAGCGAGGCGCTCGCCTCGCTTCTCACGGCCGCCGGCGTGCCGACGCAGCAGATTCCCGTCGGTGACGGCGTCGGAGCGGTCACGGAGGCTCGGGCCGCCATGTGGCGGAGCAGGCTCGCGGGCAAGAAGGCGCTGCTGATTCTCGACAACGCGGCCAGCTACCGACAGTTGGAGCCACTGCTCCCCGGTGGGAGCGGGTGTCTGGTGTTGGTGACCAGTCGCAAGCGGCTGGTGGCGAACGAGGAGGTGGTCATGTCGGTGGACGCACTGCCGCCGGATCACGCGGTCGAACTCTTCGTACGGCTCAGTGGGCGGCCGGCCGACGCTCTCGACCGGGATGTGGTGGACGAGTTGGTGCGGCTGTGCGGGTGTCTGCCGCTGGGGGTGTCGCTTCTCGCGGCACGGCTGCGGCACCATCCGTCCTGGACCGCCGAGGACCTGCGCGGGCGGCTGGTGACGGCACAGGACCGCCTGGGAGAGCTGCGCGCCGGGGAACGCGCCGTCACCGCGACGTTCGGTCTCTCCTACCGGGATCTCGCACCGGAACGGCAGCGCTTCTTTCGACAGCTCGGCTTCTTTCCGGGCACCGATCTCGACGCGCACGTCGGTGCGGCACTTGGTGAGGTCTCGGTCGTGGTGGCTCGTCTGCACCTTGAGGCGCTCTACGACGACCACCTGATCGACGAGCACCCGGGGAGTCGCTACCGGCTGCACGATCTCTTGCGCGACTACGCTCGCGGTCTCGCCGCTGAGGGAGACAGCATGGACCACGCACAGGCCGTCCAGCGTGTGTGCACCTACTACCTGGCCGCTCTCGCCGTCGCGAACGAGCACATCGTGCGCAGCGGAGCCGCGGTGCCACCGGCGCCGGACGGTGCCTCGCGGGTGGAGACCCCGGTCCTGGAGTCGCGGACGGATGCCCTGAGCTGGCTGGAGACCGAGCGGGCCACCATCCTGGCCTGCGTCCGTCGGGCGAACGGCCTTGCCCTGTACGCCCTCGTGGCCCGACTCGCCGCAGCCATGGCGCCCTTCCTGCGCCAGGCCGGCCCCTGGGACCAGGCCGTCGCGCTCCATCGGACCGCCGCCGAAGCCGCCCGCCATACCGGCGACCAGCGGGCGCGGGGTGATGCCCTCGCCGAGCTGGGTGTCGTACGCCGTTTCATGGCCGCCTACCCACAGGCGATCGAGGCCCTCAACGACGCCGTGACGGCGTACGAAGCGGTCGACGATCGGCGTGGCAAGGCCGAGGCACTGAACCAGCTCGGCATCGTCTGGTACCTGACCGCGGACAACGAGGACGCGGCCCGCGCCCAGACCGAGGCCCTCGCCCTCTATCGAGAGCTGGGGTACCGGCTCGGGCAGGCGAATGCGCTCGCGGATCTCGGCATGACACACCGGCAGATGAGCCGGTTCGACGCCGCGGTGGAGGCCCAGACCGAGGCCCTGTCGATCTACCGAGAACTCGGTGACCGATACGGAGAGGCGAACTCCCTGCGCGACCTGGGCGTCGTGCACAGCCTCATGGGCGCGTACGACCTGGCCGCGCGGCATCACCAGGAAGCGTTCGACATCTACCTGGAGCTGGACGACCGTGTGCACCAGGCTTACGCGCTGAACGAGTTGGGCGTCGTCCGACGGCTGACCGGAGACATCGAGGCAGCGCGGACGGCACACAGCCAGGCCCTGACGCACTTCACCGAGCTCGGTGAACGGTTCGGCCGCGCGAACAGCATCCGTCACCTTGGCGTCGTGGAGCGTGTGACCGGGGATGCGGCAGAGGCGATCCGGCTTCTGGAGGAGGCCCTGGGCGCCTACCGCGAGCTCGGCAGCCGAGGGGGTGAGGCCGCCTCTCTGAGCGAGCTGGGCGTGGCGCGCGGCATCGTCGGTGAGCGCGACGGCGCGATCGAGGCGTTCCAACGCGGTTTGGAGATCCTGAGGGGCCTGGGCGACCGGTGCGGCGAGGCGGAGGCACTGAGCCACTGGGGGATGCTGCTGCTCACCTCCGATGAACCGACAGCCGCCCGTCGGCACTTTGGTCAGGCGCTCACGCTCGCGCGGGACATCCGCTGCCCGCTGGAGGAGGCGAGGGCGCTGGAGGGCATCGGCCGCTGCGACTGGACGGTTGACGGGCCTGGTCACGGCGTGAGCTCGCTGCGAGCCGCCGTGACCGTGTACCGGCGTTTGGGAGTGAGCGCGGCCGTGGACGACATCGAACGGTTGCTGGTGTCGCGGTCCGGCTGACGCCGACCATGTGGCCGAATTTCCTGTGCCAGGTGGGTGGTTGAGGATGCTACGTTTCCGGCTAATCTGTCGCTTCACCCCCGTCGCACCGTGCCACCTCCGGCACGTACCTCACGAGGAGCGTTGGATGCCGTCACCCACGTCCGTCACCGAGCCACGCACCATCACGCCCGTCGGCCCGGCGTCCGCGGAGCCGACGGCGGCCGGCACCGCCGTCCTGGACCGCGTGACCGCCCGCGTCCGGCAGCGGCTGGAGGCCGAGGAGGGCGCGACGGGCCGGGTCGGTGACGGTGCCCACGCGGCCTCGCTCATCTGGCCCTGGCCGCTGTGAGCACGTCCGCTCGATGACAGAACCCGAAGGCCCCGTTCCTTTCCGGACGTTCATCCTCAAGGTCGCCAACCGCTGCAACATCGACTGCGACTACTGCTTCGTCTTCAACTCCAGGGACCAGGCGGCGCGGCGCCTGCCCGCCCGAATGGACCTCGCTGTGGCCCGGGCTGCGGCCCGGCGGATAGGTGAGCACGCCTCCGCACACCGCCTTCGGGCCATCCACGTCGTCCTGCATGGCGGGGAGCCGCTTCTCGTCGGCGTCGGGCACATGGCCGGTCTGTTCCAGGCCGTCCGGGACAGCGTGCCGGCCGGGACCCGGGTCCTTTTCGAGCTCCAGACCAACGGGACTCTTCTGTCCGATGCGTGGCTGGACCTCTTCGAACGGTACGAGGTTGCGGTCGGCGTCAGCCTCGACGGGCCGCCGCTTGCCAATGACCGGCACCGGCTGACGCACGCCGGGCGGTCGAGCGCCGCCTCCGCCGTGCGCGGCATCGAACTCCTGCGGTCGCGGCCACACCTGTTCGCGGGGCTGCTCGCCGTCGTGGACCTGGCCAACGACCCCGTGGAGGTCCACGACTACCTGGCGGCGTTCGAACCGCCGGTGATCGACTTCGGCCTGCCGCACGCGACCCACGACGACCCGCCGCACCGCTCCGACCCGAGCGTGCCCGAGTACGGGCTGTGGATGAGCAGGGTGTACGACGCCTGGCTCGACCGGCCCGAGTACCGGCACAGCGTCCGGATGCTGGAGGACATCGTGGCCCTCAGCTCTGGCGTGCGCGGCTCGGTGGAGACGCTCGGCCTGGCCCCGCCGACAAGCGTCGTGATCGAGTCCGACGGCTCCATCGAGGCCGTGGACACCCTGCGGTCGGTCGAGGAGGGTGCCACCTGGCTCGGGCTCGACGTCCTCCGCCACTCCTTCGACGAAGCTCTGTCCCATCCAAAGCTGCTGCACCGGCAACACGGCAAGGAAGCGCTCGCCGAGCAGTGCCGCGCCTGCCCACTTGTGGACGTGTGCGGCGGTGGCTACCTCCCACACCGCTTCAGCGAAGCCCAGGGCTACCAGAATCCGTCTGTCTACTGCGCGGACCTGGAGTACCTCATCCGACACGTCCAGGGCTCCCTGCGGCAGCACGGCTGGAACCCGTATGCGCAGGCCGCCTCGTCGCCGTAGACGCGTGTGCCGTACCGCCAGGAGGGGATCACGCGTTGGAACGAACGAGTGCAGCAGCGACCGAAGCAATCGAGGAAGGACAGGAGGCGCCGATGACCGTGACGATCCGTCCCGCGGAGAAGCGGGACGTCCCGGCCGTGGCCGAACTGATCGAGGAGATCGAGCGGTTCTACGGGGCGACCGACACAGATATCCAGCCGATCGAGGAGCGCCGCCTCCAGGTGGAAGAAGCCCTCTTCGGCGTGCCACCGCTGGCTTCCGCCCTGCTCGTCGAGGACGAGACCGGGGACATTTTGGGCCTCGCCGCCTATTCCTTCCTCTGGCCGGCCGCCGGTTCCTCGCACTCCCTGTTCCTGAAGGAGCTCTACGTCCGCGACACCCTGCGTCGGCAGGGCATCGGTGCTCGCCTCATGGACGAACTCCGCGCCTTGGCCGCCGCGCGCCCCGGGTGCAGCCGGGTGGAATGGATGGCTGACCGCGACAACCCAGGCGCACGGGCCTTCTACGAGTCGCGCGGGTTCACCGAGTCCGAAGGGAAGATCGTCTACCGGGTCGACTCCGGCACGGCGTGAGGGTGGTACGAGGCCAGTGGAAGTAGAGCGCTGCGACGAGTGCGGCGGCAAGATAGTCATCGGGCTCGGATGCGAGTGTCCGCCGGGCTCGTCGGCGTCGGCGCCCCCGCGTTCGGTAGGCACGTTCGTGAAGAGGAGGTGGCGTACTCACCCGGATGACACGATCCTGATCTCCCCGACGCAGTGCGCGCACAGGCCCGGCTGGTGCGACCACATGACCGAGGACGATGTACGACCCCCGCGGTGGGGGTGGATCCCGAATCCTCCACCTGGGCTCTGGGAGCGGTTGAGCAGTGCTTCTCCGGCGACCGCCACCGCGGGCAATCCGAGGCGACGGGCTGTGCGGCGGTGCACCGACTGTTAGGCGAACCTCGCGCAGGGCTGACCACCGTGCTCCGACGCCGCGCTGTTCTCGTTTCGGTGGGCGCGGCCGCACCTGCCAACGGCCACGCCCGCCTGCGTCGGGATCAGTAGGCGATGACGAGCCGCACGGAGGGCCGGTCGATCACGGCTCCGTCGGCGAGGTCGCTGTCCGGTGTGTCCGCGGGGTAGGCCGTTACCAGGGGTTCGGCGGTTCGGGCCGGGCTCCAGGCGCGGATCTGCGCGCAGATCCGCTCGGCGAGATCGGCGCCGGCGGGGCCGTAGCCGACGGCTCCGAGCCGGAACCGGGGTTCTGCCCCCGGGTCTTCGGCGGTCCGCTCCAGAGTGAGGTATGCGATGGAGTCCCCCTCGACGAGGGCGGGGCTCAGCGCGGGTGAGGCGGGCCGGTGGAGGCCGGCCTCCACCGCTGCGGGCTTCGCGGTGATGCGGCAGGTCACTCGCTCGGTGGCGCTCAACCGCAGCCAGACGCCGTCGAACGACTCGACGGGGCCGACCGTCACATCGGTCCAGACGACCGACTTCGGTCGGGTGAGCGCGTCGCGAAGAAGTTCCGGGGCGATGGACTGGTCCTCGTCCCAGTAGAGCCTGACGAGCCGGTCGTCGTCGATGTAATCGTTCCGCTCTCCGTCCTGGCCGATCACCGGGAGGAAGCCGCACATCTTGACGGAGTCGGACCGCATCCGCCCCTCCTCGCGTTGGAAGGCCACGGCCCTGGAGAGCCCGCGCCATCGCAGCGGGACCACGAGGCGTCCGCCGACGGCGAGCTGGTCCCACCAGGCGCCGGGGAGGTCCCACATGCCAACCGTGGCGATCATTCGGTCGTACGGGCTGAACTCCGGGGCGCCGAGGGCGCCGTCCCTCGTGACGACGCGAACGTCTTCGTATCCGTTCGCGTCCAGCGTCCGGCGGGCGTAGGCGGTCACGTCGGGGTCGATGTCGCATGTGGTGACCTGTCCGGACTTCCCGGTGAGGTGCTTGAGCAGGGCGGCGTTGTAGCCGGTGCCGGCCCCGATCTCGAAGACGTTGTCGCCTTCGCGGACAGCGAGCTGGACCAGCATGAAGTGCACGATGTCGGGCTGGGAGGCGCAGCTCAGCGGGAGTGCGTCCTCGTCGGGGTTCTCCTTGATCGTCACGCTCTTGTTGGCGTACGCCTCCTCGATGGGTGCGTCGGGGAGGAAGGCGTGGCGGGGTACGGTCCGCATGGTGCTTTCGACGTGTGCGTCGCGGAGGCCGGAGAGGTCCTCTTTCAGGATGGCGTCGACCAGGCGGTTGCGCAGGTCCTCGGGGGAGGCGCCAGTGGTGGTGTTCATCGCGTCCTTTCGGAAGGTGCCCGGCTGTGCGTACGACAGGGGTAGATCGTTCTCATTTGTTCTGGTGTGCGGATGCGGTTCGCGGCGTCACCCTGTCAGGAGCAGGCAGCGGTCCCAGGGGGCGGTGATCGCCGTGTTGACGGGGTCGGTGAGACGGACCAGGTGGATGCCTGCCGTGCCGTCCATCAGGCCGGCGCCGTCCGGTAGTCCGTGGTGGTCCAGGTGCTTGTTGAGCCGGACGTTCAGGCGGCGTAGATGCGACGCGAGTTCGTCGTCGAGGGCGTCGGCAGCGGCACGGGAGACGGTCTGTATGAGCCCCGCCCAGCCGTGGCAAAGGGATGCGTCGGTGAGCTGGGCGAGCTGTTGGTCGTCGGCCAGGCATCCGGCCAGGGCCTGCTCGGCTTGGCGTTGCCGGTCACGGTCGCCGAGGGCAATGCCGGCGAGTTGCTGGGCGCGGGCGATGCCGGGGGTGCCGTAGCACCAGGACGGGCGTCTCGGTCCTGGGCGCTGGAGTTCGCCGCGTCGGTGTTCGGCTCGGGTGATCAGGTCCGGCCACCAGGCGCGCGAGCCGGTGCCGTTGCGCCACCGGTCGAGCCAGTCGCAGATCTGGGTGATGGCTTGCGTCTGTCCGGGCACCGTCTTGCCGTGTCGCAGGGCCGTGGCCAGCAGCGCCAGCGGTCCGGTGATGCCGTGGGCGAGGCCGAAGTTGCCGTGTCCGCCGGGCCATCGCGGCGTCGGTCGCAGATCGGGGCTGTCTCCCGTCCACCAGCCGGGCAGACGTTGCGCTTCGAAGGTGATCGGTTCCGTCAGCCGCACCAGATAGGCGAGGACGTCCTGAAGTTCCGTCTTGTGGCCACGGTGCAGGTGGTACACGCCCAGCCCGGTCAGTCCGCTGATGAGGTCGAACTCGCCCAGGGTGGGCAACGCGCCGCGATCGATGCGGGCATATGCACGCTTGAGTCGTTGGCGTGTGACGTCGGCGATGTGTGTGTCCAGGGTCGCCAGGGCGCGAGTAGCGGTGTTCGTGTGCGTGAAGCTGAGGACGTACGCGACGGCCGGGGCACCCTCGTACAGACCGCATGCTTCGGCGGCGGCCTGGATCGGGCCCTTGAGCATGGCGGCGGCCCACGGCCGGAGCGCGTCCCGGTCGTCTTCACCGGTGTGCGCCCTGACTGCGTGCAGCAGCGCGACTCCCGCCGCGCCGGAGTGCAGCGACTGCCCCCAGCCGGGCCCGGTGGGTGTGGGTGGCGCGTCGTAGTTCATCAGCGGCTCTCCCCCGGCCAGGCGGCCCATGCGACGGCGGACTGACGGGCAAGGCGGCGGCAGATCCTCTCGTCCTCCCGGTCCAGGCCACGCAGGCGGTTGTCGTGCATGTGCAGCAAGGATTCCAGGACGGAGTCGAGGTCCATGCTCTCGGCGAGGCCCTCGCGATACAGCGCCAGGGCCACGGCGCGACGGTGCCACGCTTGGGCGAGCTCTTCGCCCCAGCCCCGGGCACGAGGCGTAGCGCGGCGAACGAGTTCGATGGCCTGGTCGCTGATGCCTCGCTCGACGCGAGCCGGAGCTGCGGGGCGGTTCGCCAGCCACCGCATTCCCTCGTCGGGGCCGAGTAAGCCGCAGGCGATGTCCACCATGCCGACCGCGGCCAGCGCGCGTCCGTCGACGCCGTCGACTCCGGGGCCCTGCAGGGCAGCGAGGGCGTAGGCCGAGTCGGCCGTGAACACCGCCTCAGCACAGCGTAGGGCGGCGCCTGGGCCGTAGCGGCCGATCTCCGGGGTGTATGTGTCGAACACGAGCCTGCTGCTGAGCCCCTAGCGGCGCAGCCCGGCGGCCCATCC
Organism: Streptomyces roseochromogenus subsp. oscitans DS 12.976; assembly: GCF_000497445.1. Classification (NCBI taxonomy): domain Bacteria; kingdom Bacillati; phylum Actinomycetota; class Actinomycetes; order Kitasatosporales; family Streptomycetaceae; genus Streptomyces; species Streptomyces roseochromogenus. Next base: position 4,210,424 of record NZ_CM002285.1, read on the forward strand.
GGCGACGAGCTCGGCGCAGGCGGCGTACTGTCCGGGACTGCGGGTGCGGATGCGCAAGCGGACGTGGTCGAGGTCGTGCGGGGTGCGGTAGCGGACGAACCACCACTCGGGTGTACCTGGGAGTTGGGCCACGAGCCGCCCGAGGTGAGTGCCGATCAGCTCCTCGAACTGTTCGGGATGGCTGTAGATCTTGGCGTTCAGCCAGGGTGCCTGCACCGCCCCCGGTACGGGTCCGAGGGTGCTGTTGGTGAGCACGGGGAGGAAGCCGGAGAGCGGGTCGGGTATCGGCGGGCGGGTGCTGGTCATCGGCAGGGCGATCTCGTGGACGTGGCCGCCAATCCAGCCGTAGGTCTCCTCGGCCGGCGCTTCCGTGAGCACGGCATGACCTTCCCGGTCCAGGTGGGCGCGCAGGACGGTGGCGTGGGCGGGCACGTCGAGTTGGAGCCGACGTGTCCGGTCGTCCTCCCGCAGCTCGACGGCACCGTAGCAGTGCCACAACTTCCGCCACCGGCCGAGGGCGTCCGACCACTCCCGCATGTCCGCACCGTAGCTTGGAAGGTCGTCAGCAGTCAGGTTCCAGCGGCTGGGAGAGAGAATCACGCGCCCGTAGCGGACGCGCGGCAGGAACGGCAGCCGTGCGCCGTGCGGCCCCCAGTCGAAGCCGCTCCAGGCAGGGCCGAAGGAGCGGGTCAGGTGCGCCAGGAACCTGGCCAGGGGAGGGGGTTGCTTGTCCAGGGCCATAGCGTGGAAGACCTGCGGGTCCACCAGGCGACGGCGGGAGATGCTGACCAGGTACAGGCGGGTGTGCGTGGCCGTGACCGCGAGGTCGTCGACGTCGATGAGCGTCGTCGAGGTGTCGTCGGGGCCGTGGTGCTCGCCCAACGGGATCACGTGTGGAAGATAAGCGGGGATGCGGGCGACGTTCTCCGTGCGCGGGTAGAGCGGCGGGAAGGACAGCTGCGCGGTCAGCGCGTTCTCGACGCCCGTGGGAACCTGGCGGTAGATCTCGTCGAGTCCCGTGCCGGTGGCGACCGGAGTGAACCGGGAGGTGAGCGTGCCCGCGGCGCGGGCCGGTGTCACCGTGAGCGTGAAGTCCCCGCGTTCCAGGGCGGACAGGCTGTCGGCGTGAAGACGCGCGCACATCTCCACGTGGGGTGGTGCCTCCTGCCCGGTCGGCGCATCGCCGGCCAGGCGGTCGATCAGGTCGTCGGTGAGGACGATCTCCCTGCTGCCGTCAGCCAGTGCCTGCCAGGCCAGGGCCAGCAGCCGCTCGTCCCGCTCGGAGACTGTCGGGGGCGGTGCGGTCATGCGACTGCCGGGGTACTCGGCCGGATAGCCGAGCCCGGACGCCGGGTCGACGACCTCCTTCACCGGCACGAGCGTGCCGGTGCCATACCGTTCCCAGAACGCGACCTGGTACTCCTTCCACACACCCTGGCCCGCCGGTCGGCGCGTGAGCCGCAGTAGAGCATCGGCAGCCCTCTCCATCTCCTGCGCGACGCTCTCGGGGATCCGTACCTCGGCGTCCAGCCTCAGGTCGACGGCCAAGGGACTTCGACCCGCCTCGGAGAGCCCACGCAGTCGACCCGTGAGTTCCTCCCGAGCCAGCCCTTGCGCGCTCGCCGGGCGCCGGTTGTGCCCGTGTACGGCGCGTTGCACAGCTTCCAGTTCGTGCAAAACCTGCGCGACCTGCGGCACAGTGCCCGCGTCCGCGCCGTGCAGCCGGTCAATCAGGTGGGACAGCGGATCGGTGTTGGTCATCGGCGCGCGCAAACTGGTGATCAGGAATTTCTCGCGCACCAACGCGCCGAGCAGTGTGCGGATGTTCTGCGGCTCGGTTCGGGGGAAGGAGGCGGCCAACTGCTCGGCGAGGGCGGCGAAGCGGACCGGCCCGCCCGCGAGGCGCTCGATCACGCGTACCGCACTCGTGCGCCGGACGGTGGCCCCCATCGGTCCGCCGTGCGGGACATGCAGCCGCCCGCCGCGGCGCGTCGCCAGGTTGTTGAGGACGACATCCAGGCGCTCCAGCAGGGCCGGACACGCCTCCAGGCGGACGATGACGTTGTCCAGCCACTCGGTATCCACCCGCGCCACGGCCTGGTGTGTGTCGCCCCACCTCACGTGTGGCGTCGAACCCACGCTGGCCGCAGTGACTCCTGCGAAGAGGCCGAACGGGGTCGGTCGCCCGGTGGCGCGCAACAAGTAGCGGACGGTGGCCATGGCGGCGCGCCGGACCTGCTTGGAGCGTGTCCTCTGCCCGGTGCAGATCGCGTCGACCCGCGTGGCGAGATCGCCGCTGGCCTGCCGGACGGCGTCGGCGAACCGCGCATCGGCCCACACCTGCTTCAGCCACCTGCCGCACGCCTCTGTGTCGGACGGGTCAGGCCACCATGTCGGCAGACCCGTCAGTGGCATCGCGGCGGCCCGGAGCAGCGCCGCGCCTGTGTGCTGGTAGAGCTTTCCGTCGCTTCCCATGCCAATGCCTCCGCCGTCAGTGCTGTGAACGAGCGGGGTCGGGGGCGGCAGCGCCCCCGACCCCGTGCACGGGCCGTCGTCAGACGGCGCTGGCGCAGGACGAGGCGCAGGAGGCCGCGCACCCGTCACCGGTGCCGCACGCCTTGGGGAGCAGGTCGGCGCCGATCTCCGTGACGATGGTCAGGTCGATGTCGAACGGGTCGGCGGGCGCCTCGGGGGCGGCCGTCGCAGCGGACGCCCCGGTGGTGGCCGTCGTGATCGGGCTGAGCATGGTTGCGGTCATCGCACTTCCTCTTCTGTCGGAAGGTTCCGAAGGGTTCGTCGTGCTGCCCTGCCCGCGTATGGATTGCCGCGGGGCCGGGCTTCTGCGTTCGCACCTTGGGTGCGGCCCCTCTCCGGTTGACCAAATTCCGTGGGGGACATGGATTCGGAGCATCCGGAGAGGGGGGTCGAGGACACGGGCCGGGGCTACCGGGACTGGCCCGCGTAGAGCGTGGTCAAGGTTGTGCCGGTCACCAGGACGGGCAGGAACAGCACCTGGAAGGTGCCGAAGCCGAACCGTCCGACGTACGTGGCCGGATGCCGCAGCACCCATCCGACCTGGTCGAGCAGCTGCAGGAGCGACCGTTGCCGCATCCGGGCCATCACGCCGCCGACCGCCGTGCGACCGTGGCGCCGGCGGCATCGACGACCGCCCACGGGGTCGTGATCAGCGCTCCGGTCCGAGCCTGCCAGGCAGCGAGGTTCGCCCTGTCCCCCTCCAGATGCCCCAGCATCACGAGCAGAGGGGTGACGATCCCGGCCGCCTTCCCCTGCTCGACTGCGGCCAGAGCGTTGTGCCAGCCCTCGCACAGGGCGCGGCTCTCGAACGGTGCCGCCCGGTCCACGTGCGTCTCGACCGCCTCCCAGCCGGCATCGGCCACGTACCGCCGTGCGCTGGCCACGCTGTGGTCGGCGGCCTCACCGAGTGACGCGGGCAGACAGGCGTACAACACCAGGCGCGTGCCCGGGGGCACCTCGTGTGGTGCGGTCTGCCTCGCACTGCTGCTCATTCCGCGTTACCTCCAGCCAGGTGAGCCGAGACGCCAAGGGTCCGGCGCCTCGACGAAGAGCCTCGTCGGGGGCAGTCGGCGGCGGTACGCCGTCAGCACGCCGTTTGTCCGCCGTCCGGCGGCGCGCGAGGAGGCGGAGGCGCGGCGTACCGCCGCGGCTCACGCGAGACGAGGCTGATCGGTCCAGTGCCAAGCGGAAACGAGAAGCGGCGATGGACGCGGTGGACGAAGAGCGCCTCTGCAGGCGGACGCCAGTACGGCGTCATTGGGTGAAGCTGGCCGATTGCACCGAGCCTTCGGGCCTCGCGCGCAGACACGTACGAGAGTTCCTCGACGGGCGAGCCGCGCCGGAGCGGGTCGACGACGCCGTTCTGATCGCCTCGGAGCTCGTGGGCAACGCGCTCAGGCACACAGCCGGCGGACCGGACTGCATGTGTGTGGAGGTCTACCGGAACGTGGCGGTACTGCGAGTCCATGACGCGGGACGGGACGTCTCCAGGGTCCAGGCGCGCTCTCCGGAGGAGTCGGTGGATCAGCTGACGGGCAATGGCCTCGGACTGCTGCTCGTCGGGGAGTTGGCCTCCGCGTGGTCGGTCCGGCCGACCGCGATCGGCAAGGAAGTGGTCGTAATTCTCGCCCTGGACGCCGGTGGGCTACCCGAGCGTGACGCTCTTCCGCACATCCCAACGGTACGTCCGCCCCTCACGGCGGAGCTCCACCAACTGGACGGCGGACACGGAGAGTTCGACAGCCGGAAGAGCGCGAAGCCCTGAGACCGTCTCTACAACGGGCGCGGCGGGGCGCCGGCGGTTGTTGTACGCGAGGCTCAGGTGCGGCCGGAATGCGGACGTCGGCTTCTTCGGGGCCAGACCGACGCTGCTCCCTGTCTTGGCCAGCGCGTGGTGCAGCCGGAGCAGGGGTTCCCAGGGGCCGAGGGACAGGCGGACGGCGCCTCGGGAGCCGGCCAGCGGCATGGCGTGTACGGAGAACGCGGAGGGCAGCAGCGCTTCGGCGTCCCGCGCCAGGCTGTCCAGCTGGCCCGGGGTGACGACGTCTGGCGTTCCCACTCGGGCGAGGGTGATGTGCAGTCCGTCCGTCGGCACCGGGTCGAGGCCGAGGGGTGTCAGCTCCTCCTGGCAGTGCCCGGCGAGAGTCGCGAGCCGCTGATCATCCGGGAAGGTCAGCATCCAGTAGTACGCCCGGCTGCCGTCCGACCAGCCGGGGCGTGCCCAGTGGTCGGTCATCTCGTCGAGTGCGCTGAACGCCGCCCAGTCGTGGGCCGCGGTGACCGCCGGATCGTGCGTGTCGGCGGGGGGCTCGGCGGGGAACGCGGCGGGATCGACGCTGAGCAGGGGCACCCGACGTACTCCTTCGGCTTCACACTGCCCCGGAGTACGACGACACCGACGGCGCCTACGACGCGGATGACGCCATGGCCAGGGCCGCTGGCTGCGAGCTCCAGGTCCGGAACTCGTCGCCATAATCGCGTACCGCCGGGTGATCACGCCACGGCCCGGCCTGTTCGTGCAGGTCACGGGAGCGTTGGTAGACGGAGCTGATCGGTGTGTCTCCGCACAGCCGCAGGGCCTCACGGCCCAGCGCCATCGCGTGGTCGACGTCGGGCGTGCGCTGCTGCAGCAGCGCGGCGGCGACGTCGAGGCGTACTAGCGATCGGCTCCAGGAGGAGGCCGAGTGCTCCACCAGATCGTCGATGAGCTCGGCGTCGCGCAGTACCTGGGCCGTGTTGCGCAGCGCCACGTGTGACGTGACGGCGTTGGCCAGCGTCCGCGCCCGCCCGTACGGCTCGAAGGAGATGCAGGAGGTCAGCCCGACGGGTACCTCGTGGAGGTCGGAGAGGCGTAGTGCCTGTCCGATGGCCTGCTCGACGGCACGCCGGTCGCCGGTCTTGCCGAGGGCCCGGGCCCGGCCGTTGGCGAGCAGGCGGATGCACTGGGCGTGGCGCGGGGCTCGCTCGACGGCCGCGGCCGCGCAGGCGTCCGCCTCGTCGTACCGGCCGGCGTAGTAGAGGCTGAAGGAGAGGGTTCCGCACGCCCAGAGGTCGGTGTCCAGGTCGCCGATCTCACGGCTGAGATCCCGGGCTTCGGTGCAGTACGCCGCCGAGAGCGCGAAGTCGCCTGTGTTCACCGCCATGTAGCCGAGCAGGCCGGAGGCGCGGGCGGCGAGGCGGAAGAGCTCCCGGCGCGTGCGTGGGGGCTGGCGGCCGTCGAGGAGGGTGTGGGCGAGCTGCCGTACCTGGCGGGCCTGGGGGCGGAGGACGTACGGCCCGTCCTGTTCGTACCGGCTGGCGATGCCCTCCAGCGAGGAGTCGAGGAAGGCGAGCATCGCGTCGTCGGCGTTGCTGGCCGTGAGCTGCCGGGTCCGGGTGACGATGTCCAGTGGGTTCTCGTCGTCCTCCCGTGGCGGAGGCGCACTCGTCGCCTGCTGGCCCGTGCTCGACTCCTCGTCGCGGTCGTGCGCGGAATCGCCGTCGTACGCCGTGGAGAACAGCTCGGACACGGGTCTGCCCAGCATGTGCTCCAGAACTCGGCAGGCGTCAGGACGGGGCAGAGTCAGCAACTCCCCGCCGTACCAGCGGTCGAACTGGCGTGGAGAGACCTGGAGGGACGCCAGGCGGGGGTCTCGGTCGAGTTCCGCCAGCCGGGCGGCGGCCCGCTCGTACTGGCCAGCGAAAGCCTCGTGCGTCGTCAGGTGCCGTTGCTGGAGCAGCTGCCGGAGCAGCGTTGTCCGTGGCATGGCCCACCCTCCTGGTGCGGCGTGCAGGACCGACGCGGAGGCGCGTGCCGGCAGCGAGGTCGTGGCCTGCTCGCCCATCGGTCGGCTGCGGCGCATGCCCGTACGAACGCGCGCCGTGACTCCTGACAGCATGCCGACGCAACCACCAACTAGGCAATATGTCTGGTGAAGTTGACCCGTATGGGTTGTAGAGGTGTCGCCGGTATGGAGAGACTTCCGGCATGGCCTTGAAGAGAAGCCTGGTCCCGCAGTCGGTGTACCGGCGACAGCTCGCGGCACGGCTGAAGGAACTGCGTGACGCGACCGGGCTCACCCTCACCGAGGTTGCCGACCAACTGGAAGTCAACCAGGGGTCGCTGAGCCGGATCGAGAACGGCGAACGCGGCACGACGCCGGTCCTCGTCCGGGCACTGCTGGACCTTTACGGCGTCAAGGACGAGGACCGGCGCGCCGACGTGCTCGACCTCGTGCGAGCGGACAAGGAGCAGCAGAAGCCCTGGTGGCGGAAGTATTCGACAGTGCTCACGCCGACCCGCTATGACGGGTACCTCGCGCTGGAGGCCGGCGCGACGCACCTCGCCAGCTATCAGCCGATGCTCGTGCCGGGGCTGCTGCAGACCGAGGACTACGCGCGTGCCGTGATCTCCCAGATGAGGAAGGACCTGTCCCCGCCGCAGGTCGAGTCCCTGGTCAGGGTCCGCATGGAGCGGCAGAACAGCCGCTTGGGTGGTGAGGCCCCCGCCAGACTCTGGGCGATCCTCGACGAAGCCGTGCTGCGCAGGACGGTCGGCTCTGTTGAAGTGATGCGCGACCAGATGCGGAAGCTGGTGGAGGCGAGCGAGCGGTCGAACGTCACCGTGCAGCTGCTGCCGTTCTCGCTCGGCGCGCATCCCGGGCTGTACGGCCCGTTCGTCATCCTGACCTTCCCGCCCCCCACGCCGGACCTGGTGTGGCTGGAGAATCCCAAGAACTCCGTGTATCTCGAGTCCCCAGAGGACGTGGAGAACTACACGGACATCTTCGACCAGTTGAGGAGCACCGCCCTCGACCCGTCGGAGACCCGCACCCTCATCGCGCGCATCAGCAAGGAGCTCGAAGAGTGAGCACGCCCAGCACGTCCGCCCCGCACGATGTCACGACAGCTCCGCACGACGCCGATCTTGCTCACGCGCGGTGGCGGAAGAGCTCGTACAGCGGGGGTGCGAACGACTGTGTGGAAGTTGCTGCACTGGGCGACCGCGCCGCAGTGCGCGATTCCAAGGACATCAGCCGTGGGCCGTTGCTCTTCTCGAAGGCGGCGATGCGCGCGCTGGTCAGCGGGATCGCCTGCGGGTCAGTCAGTGAGCGTTGGAGCTGAAAAGAGGGCTGAGGCGCGAGGACATCCCAGGCAGAGCTGGCTCCACACGGCCTTCGCCCGGCGGGCGCTGTCGGCCTCGACGCAGCTGCGGAGCCAAAGGAGCCCGGTTCGCTTCGAGCCCTCACAGTTCGCCCGCGGTGCCCTATGGGCGGTGAGGCTGTCGGCGACCGCACCCTCGAACGCGGCCCGCAGCGAAGGCCGCGCCCCGGTACCGGCTCGCCGCAGTGGCGGTGAGCACGGTGGGCGAAGCGGATACGACCGTGACGGGGCCGGCCATAGTGGGGCCGCCTACGTCCGCGAGAAGCAGGTCGGCGGTGTCGATCTGCTGGCGGATCGTCGGGGTCATGGCGTGACCTCCTCCGGCTTACGCACCGTCTGCGCTACGGCCTCAATGTCGTTCACGAACCGGTGGGGTCCGGCACCGACGTGCCCGACGGATGGACGCCCTCCTGACACCGGCGGATGAGGTCCACCGCCCCAGGGCCGCAGCGCCTGCGCATCTCGCGGTAAACGTCACCTATCCCTCCGCTCGTAGCGTGGAGTCCGTGATCGCAGGGGAAACTCCAGATCACATCAATTGCGATAACTGGGCAGACTCCGACACCGCATGTCAGTGGCGTGCGCGATGATGTAGGCCGACCAGGGGATGAGAGAGGTTTGGCCGCTGTGGATGTCTTTGAACTGCACCGGAAGCTTGTCGCTGACTACCGGCAGTTCACCGAGTCATTCGTGGGCATCCGGGACCCCAGAATTCGTGAGGCCGTCGAGCGCGACCTCGCAGAAGGCGGCCAATGGCCGGACGCATGGCTGTCGATCAATCCTCTCTTCGAACCGGGGGGCTCGGTTGACGCGCTCGTCAAGGGCCAGCTGCTGCACCCCGAGTGCTCCAAGATCTTCCGCACCGGCAAAGATGCCGAAGGGGCTCCCGGCGTTCCCATCTCTTTCCACCGGCACCAGCGAGAAGCGATCGAGGTAGCTACCACCGGCAGGAGCTTCGTGCTCACCACCGGCACCGGTTCGGGCAAGAGCCTCGGCTACATCGTGCCAATCGTGGACCACATCCTGCGTGCACGCGCCGCGGGCGATACGGAACGCCGTACGCGCGCGGTGATCGTGTACCCGATGAACGCTCTGGCGAACAGCCAGCGCAAGGAGCTCGAGAAGTTCCTTCAGGCAGGGTACGGGCCAGAGGCGTCGCCAGCGACCTTTGCCCGCTACACCGGCCAGGAGTCCGAGGAGGAGCGCCACCGGATCCTGCGCGATCGCCCCGACATCATCCTCACGAACTACGTGATGCTCGACCTCCTCCTCACCCGCGACAAGGAGCGCGGAAACTTTCTGAATGCCACACGCGATCTGCGTTTCCTCGTCCTGGACGAGCTCCACACCTACCGCGGCCGGCAGGGAGCGGATGTCGCTCTGCTGGTGCGGCGTGTGCGGGACGCCTGCGAGGCGCGGAGCCTTCAGTGCATCGGCACCTCTGCCACCATGTCGAACGAGGGAGATCATCTGGAGCGCCGCAAGGACGTGGCGCGCGTGGCCAGCCGGATCTTCGGAGGGCCGGAAGACGTTGCACCGGAACATGTAATCGGCGAGACACTCCGCCGCGCCACCCGAGGGCCGGATCCGTCACCGGCGCAGCTGACCGAAGCCGTTCTCAGGGCACCGGACCGGCTCACCCGCGACTACGACGATCTTGCTGAGGATCCGCTCGCGATCTGGATCGAGAACACCTTCGGTCTGCGGGACCAGGCCGGGCATCTGGAGCGGCAGCGCCCGATCACGCTGGCTGATGCTGCGGTCGGCCTGGCCGCCCTGGTGAACCTGGACGAGGACACGTGCAGGGCTGCCATCGAGGACATGCTGCGTGCCGGAGCGAAGGCGAAGGCCCCTGACACGCATCGCCCCTTGTTCGCCTTCCGTCTGCACCAGTTCGTGTCGAAGGGGGACACCGTCTATGTAAGCCTTGAGCCCGAGGCGACACGCTACGCCACCAGGCGATACCAGCGTGTGGTCCAAGGTGACCGGGGCAAGCTCCTGCTGCCCTTGTCCTTCTGCCGCGAGTGCGGCCAGGAGTACCTCGCTGTGTCCCGGACGATGAGAGCCGGCCAGGTGGCCTACGAGCCGAGGCACGACCACGAGTCGGACGACGATCAGACCGCGGACGGCTATCTGTATGTGAGCACCGCCGCACCGTGGCCAGCGGATCCTGTCACGGACGGGCGGCTGCCGGACTCCTGGCTCGTGCGCGACGAATCCGGTATCCATGTGACCGACAATCGTCGGCGCTATCTTCCGGTGCCTGTGACCGTGGCCCTCGACGGTACGGAAATGGGGTACGGCGGCGCAGAGAGCGAGTCCTCAGCCGCGGGCGACCACGGCACTGAACCTCCCGAGGGGCTTAGGGCTGCCTTCGTCCCCGCCCCGTTCCTGTTCTGCCTGAACCCCGAGTGCAAGGTCTCGTACGAGCAGGTCCGTGGCCGGGACTTCGCCAAGCTCGCCAGCCTCGACTCGGAGGGGCGCAGCTCCGCGATGACGGTGATCAGCGCGAGCATCGTCCGGAGTCTGCGCAGCCAGCCACCCGGCGAGGAGATGCCGAGAGAGGCTCAGAAGCTTCTCACCTTCGTGGACAACCGTCAGGACGCCAGTCTGCAGGCTGGGCATTTCAACGACTTTGTCCAGGTGACGCATCTGCGGGGCGCCCTGGTCAAGGCGTTGAGTGACGCCGGTCCAGCCGGGTTGCGCTACGACACTCTGGCGCAGCGTGTCACCGATGCCCTGGCCCTGCCGGTGGAGTCCTACGCGGGCAGGGCGGAGGTTCGCTTCAGCCATCAGCGGGAGAATGTCACCTCTGCTCTGCGCGCGGTGGTGGAACTCCTCCTGTACCAGGACCTGCAGGGGTCCTGGCGTGTGACGATGCCGGGCCTGGAGCAGACCGGGCTGCTGGTTTTCGACTATCCGGCTCTCGGTGAGATCGCCGCTGCCGAGGACCTTTGGGAGACCGGGCACGCGGCTCTCGCCGACGCCGCCCCGGAGCAGCGCGAGCAGCTGCTCCGGCTGGTGCTCGATGAGATGCGCCGCAATCTCGCCGTCGACGTCGAGGTTCTGTCCCGCACCGGTTTCGAGCGGGTGCGTTCGCGCTCCGACCAGTGGCTGACTGGCCCTTGGGCGCTCTCGGAGAGTCATCCGGAGCCCCGCCCTGCGGCTGTGTTCCCAACGCCGGCGCGGCCCGGCGGGTACCGCAGTGACGTCCACTTCACCGGCCGGTCCATGCTCGGCCGCTATCTGCGCGCGCCGAGCTGTTTCCCTCACCTGTCGGACCGCCTGACCGTCGACGACGCCCAGCTCGTGATCCGCAGGCTGCTCGAAGCGCTCTGCGAAGCAGACCTGATCACGGAGTCCGTGCCACGGTCGGAGACGGGTACCCCCGGCTACAGAGTGAAGGCGTCCTCGCTGCTCTGGCTGCCTTCAGACGGTTCCGAAGGCATGCGCGATCTGCTGCGTCGCCGACACGGTGCCACCGCGCCGCGCGTTAATGCCTTCTTCCGTGGTCTCTACGCGGATCTCGCGCACAGCCTCGCCGGGCTGCAAGCCGCGGAGCACACCGCTCAGGTCCCCACGCCCGTACGGGAGGAACGGGAGGCTCGGTTCAGTTCTGGCCAGCTGCCGTTGCTGTACTGCTCCCCGACGATGGAGCTCGGCGTCGACATCAAGAGCCTCAACACCGTCGCGATGCGTAATGTGCCGCCTACCCCGGCGAATTACGCGCAGCGTTCCGGGCGCGCTGGACGTTCCGGTGAGCCCGCCCTGGTCACCACCTACTGTGCCACCGGGAACGCACACGATCAGTACTACTTCCGTCGGTCCCACCTCATGGTTCAAGGGCGGGTGGCGCCGCCACGCCTCGATCTCGCGAACGAAGATCTGGTCCGCAGCCACATCCAGGCGATCTGGCTCGCCGAGACCGGAGCCGACCTGCACTCGAGCCTGCCCGAGGTACTGGATCTCGCTGATTCGATGCGCGGTTATCCAGTGCGCGAGGAGATCTGGGCGCAGATGCTCGATCCTGCGCCGGGCCGCCGTGCGGAGGAGCGGGCCCGGAACGTGCTCGCGTCCGTACCGGACCTCGACAGCTCAAGCTGGTGGAGCCCGCGCTGGCTGGAGGACGTTGTCCGCAACGCCGCGCGAGGCTTCGACCGAGCCTGCGACCGCTGGCGCAACCTCTACCGGGGCGCTCTCGCGGAGCAGGAGGAACAGAACCGCCGTGTCCTCGACCAGTCGCTGAGCCCCCAGTCCCGTGAGCAGGCGGCCCGGCGCAGGCGCGAAGCCGAGAACCAGCTCAAGTTGCTGCGGAACGAGGACAGCCAGCGCCTCGGCCACAACTTCAGCGACTTCTACACGTACCGCTACTTCGCGTCTGAGGGGTTCCTGCCCGGATACTCCTTCCCACGGCTCCCGCTGGCTGCGTACATCCCGGGCTCCCGCAAAGCTCGGGGTGCGGGTGCTGAGGGCGACTACTTGCAACGCCCCCGTTTCCTGGCCATCAACGAGTTCGGCCCCGGTGCCCTCATCTACCACGAAGGAGCCCGATACGAGGTCAAGCGGGTGCAGTTGCCCATCGCCGAACCGGGCGAGATCGACACCGAAGCGGCCCGGCTCTGCCGCCACTGCGGCTACTTCCACGAGCAGCAGGCCGGGACGGATCTCTGCGACAACTGCGGGGAAGCGCTCACCGGGCTCATCCCCAACCTGATGCGGTTGACCACGGTCGTCACCGAGCGTCGCGAACGCATCTCCTCCGACGAGGAAGAACGACGCCGGGCAGGCTTCGAGCTGGAAACCGCCTACCGGTTCAACGCGCACGGCGACCGACCGGCCAGGCTGGACGCCCAGATTCTCCTCGATGGCCAGAAGCTTGCCGATCTGGCCTACGGAGACACCGCCAGCCTGCGCGTCATCAACAAGGGACGACGACGGCGCAAGGACAAGGCACGGGTCGGTTACCGCATCGATACTGCGACCGGCCGATGGCTGCCCGACAAGCAGGCCGAAGCCCTCGAATCAGACGAAGGGGAGTCGTTTGCGGATGCCGACATCTCCCGCCCCGTGGTCCCCTTTGTGGAGGACCGACGGAACATCCTCCTCCTGCGTCTCGCCGAGCCGGTTGACGAGATCACCGCCACCACGTTGCGTTTCGCCCTTGAGCGCGGTGTCGAGGCGGTATTCCAGTTGGAGGACTCCGAGCTGACCTCCATCGCCCTGCCGGACCCGGACAACCGGGCCCGGATGCTGTTCACGGAGAGCGCCGAGGGCGGGGCCGGGGTGCTGCGCCGCCTGCAGGCCGAACCGGACGCCCTGGCGACCGCGGCCGCCGAAGCCCTGCGCATCGTGCACACCGACCCCGACACCGGTGAGGACGCGCCGGCGGCGGCCGGTCTGCCCGAGCCCTGCGAACTCGGTTGCTACGACTGCCTTCTGTCCTACGGGAACCAGAGCGAGCACCGGCTGATCGACCGCACGAAGGTGATCGGGCTGTTGAGGGGCATCGCGCGGGCAACGGTGCGGGGCACGGGCGGCACAGCCAGTCCTGCCGACCGGCTCATCATGCTCAAAGAGGACAGCGAGAGCGAACTGGAGCGCGCCTTCCTCGATTTCCTCGCCGACCGGGAGCTGCGCGTGCCGGACGAGGCGCAGGTCCCGCTGATACAGCTCGCGGCCCGGCCGGACTTCGTCTACCGCCTCGCCGGTGCCGACGTAGCCGTCTTCGTCGATGGTCCACACCACGACCGGCCCACCCAGCAGCAGCGCGACGAGGAGGCCGAGGACCGGCTGATGGACGCGGGCTGGCTGGTTGTCCGCTTCGGGCACACTGACAACTGGCAGAAAATCGTCGACCGTTACCCGAACGTGTTCGGATCCGGAGGAGCCCGGTGACCAAGTACGAGACCGGCAATCTGGTGGCCGCCCGCGGGCGTGACTGGGTCGTGGAGAAGGTCACCGAGGATTTTCTGGTGGCACGCCCATTGGGCGGTGACGCGGCATTCACCACCGGGCTCTTCGTCGACGAAGTAACGGATTCGTCCTTTCCCAGGCCCAGCACCGCCCCCGACGAGGTGGGTGACTTCAGCAGCGCGGGGCTTCTTCGAACGGCGCTGCAGATCGGGTTCCGGGACAGCGCGGGCCCCTTCCGATCCCTCGCCCAGTTGAACTTCGAGCCTCGCCGCTACCAGCTGGTACCGCTGATGATGTCGATGAGCATGGATGTGACGCGTCTGCTCATCGCCGACGATGTCGGCATCGGCAAGACTGTGGAATCAGGGCTCATCGCAAAAGAGCTGGTGGCTCAGGGGCAGGTTGACCGATTCAGTGTGCTGTGCCCCCCAGCGCTGGCCCGGCAGTGGCAGGACGAGCTGCGGGACAAGTTCGGCATCGAAGCCGCGCTGGTCCTGCCCAGCACCGTCAAGAAGCTGGAGCGCGACCTCATGGGCGCCGAAAGCCTCTTCTCTCGGCACCGGTTCACCATCGTGTCGACGGACTTCATCAAGCGGGAGGACCGCCGCAGCCAGTTCCTGCGCAGCGCACCGGAACTCGTCATCGTCGACGAAGCTCACACCTGTGTACCGGACGCCGCCGACCGGGCAGGCAAACACCGCCAGCTGCGTTACGAACTCCTCACCGAGCTTTCCACGTCACCACAGCGCCACGTCATTCTGGTCACCGCCACACCCCACAGCGGCAAGGAGGAGACCTTCCGCTGCCTCATCGGCTTGCTCGACCCTCAGTTCGCCCCGGATTCCGGCTCGTTCGACCCATCCCAGTCAGAAGACAGGATGCGCCTGGCCAAGTTCTTCGTGCAGCGACGCCGCCGCGACATCAAGCACTACCTGCAGGAGGAGACCCACTTCCCGGACACGCGGTTCCTGCGGGATGTGCCCTTCCGGATGCACGACGAGTACGCGGATCTCCTGGAGGACGTACTGGCGTACGCGCGGGAGACCGTTCGTACGAGCAGCGGTGCGACCCGCGACCGCATCCGCTGGTGGTCAGCCCTCGCCCTGTTGCGCTCCCTCGCTTCCTCGCCCCTGGCCGCCGCCGCCACATTGGAGACCAGGGCCGCCGTCGAGGCTCTGACCGACGCGGAAGCAGAACGGCTCGGCCGGGCCTCTGTCCTGGACGGCACCGAGGACGACACCGACGAAGGCGCCGACGCCGCGCCCGCCGGTGATGCCACTGAGGCACTGATCCCTCTCAAGGGCGTGGAAGGAGCCGAGGAGAGCGAACTGAGTGAGCGGGACAAGGCCCGGATCCTGGAGGAGCGGAAAAGGCTCCGGCGATTCGCCGAACGCGCCCGGCAGCTGGCCGGCCCAGAGCACGACCGGAAGCTCCTTCAGGTGGGCAAGGAAGTCAAGCAGCTGATCACGGCCGGCTACAACCCGATCGTCTTCTGCCGGTACATCCCCACGGCCCAGTACGTTGCGGATTACCTGAAGTCCATCCTCGGCAAGATTACAGTCGAGCACGTCACCGGGCTGTTGCCCCCGAAGGAGCGCGAGGACCGCATCGCGACGCTCACTCAGGGCCCTGCCGCTCGCAGGGTCCTGGTCGCCACCGACTGCCTGTCGGAGGGCGTCAACCTGCAGCACGGCTTCCAAGCTGTCGTCCACTACGACCTTCCGTGGAACCCGACGCGTCTCGAGCAGCGCGAAGGACGTGTCGACCGTTTCGGCCAGCGTTCGACGTACGTGCGAGCCGTGACCTTGTACGGCGAGGACAACGGCATCGATGGTGTGGTCCTCGAAGTCCTGCTGCGCAAACACCGTGCCATCCAGAAGGCAACCGGCGTCGCGGTACCGGTCCCCGAGGCCGCCGACAGCCTGGTACAGGCACTCGTGCAGGGCGTACTGCTGCGCGGCCGCGAAGAACGGCAGCTGACCCTCGACGTGGAGGCCGAGGAGGCAGCCGAGGCACTTGAACGGCAGTGGCGCGACGCGGCTGAGCGTGAGTCCAAGGCACAGACCCGCTACGCACAACGAACCATCCACACCGACGAGATGCAGCAGGAGATCGACGCCCTCCGGCAGGCCATCGGAAACCGGGACGACGTCATCCGGTTCGTCCGCGCCAGCCTCACCAAGCTGGGCGCCACCCTGCATCCCGCTCCCTCCCGGGAAGAAGCCTCAGCCTCCGCCCGCCGCAAGCCTGCCGGTTCCGCCTCGACCGCCCAGACGGCCCTGACGGAACCAGTAGAGGAAGCAAAGGACTTCACCGCCGACCTCACCGGGCTGCCCCCCGGACTGCTGCGTGACCTGCAGCTCGACGGCGCGGCCCGGACCCCAGAGCTCACCTTCCGCGCAGAAGGTGCTGAACGGATCGGCGAAGCTACCCTCACCAGATCAGACCCCCGTGTGGTCGCCCTGGCCCAGTGGGTGCTCGACACCTCCCTCGACGGATCGATCGCCGGCGGGCGACGCCTGGCCCGGCGCTGCGGCGTCATCAGGACGACCGCAGTGGACTCCCGCACCACGCTCCTGCTGATCCGCCTCCGCCATCACCTGACCCTGCCAGGGCGCGGCACCACACCCACCGTGGCCGAGGAGGCCCGCGTCCTCGCTTACCGGGGCAGTGCGAGCGCACCCGAGTGGCTCACCCCGCCGGAAATGACCCAGCTCCTGGACGCCGAACCCACGGCCAACGCCATGGAAGAACACGTACGCCAGTACGCAGACCGGGCCGTACGCGATCTCGACCGAATCCAGCCGGAGTTGGACCGCCACGGAGAGGCAGCAGCGTCCGAGCTCCTCGCAGCGCACCGCCGCGTCCGCCGCTCGGCCTCCGCCGCCCGGCGCGGACTGCAGGTGACGTTCCAGCCCTCGGCCGATGTCCTCGGTGTGTACGTGTACGTTCCTGACACCGCAGCAACCAACCGGACCACCACACCCGGAGGCACCGCGTGAGCCCGACTGCCGTCCCTCTCGCGAGCGACGGATTCACTGCTGTAAGTATCGAGGGCAGCGTGCTCTCCCCCGAGATCCTGGCGCGTATCTCCGCAGGAGACCGCACTCTGCCCGGGATGACGCCGGGCGAGTACAGCCTGCCAGTCGGGCGGCTAGGCGACGCCGTGAGCCGGTCGTGGGCGTATCTGCAAGGCGTGTACCAGTCCTACCGTGACCAACTGAAGCAGCTGCCGGCGGCCGACCTCGGCACCACCCTGACCCGGCGGAAGTGGCTGCTCCCCCTCTTCGCCGAACTCGGCTACGGCCAACTGCCAACGACACGGCGAGGAGTCACAGCTGGCGGACGGTCCTTCCCCATCAGCCATCTCCACCGCGAGCACTTCCCCGTCCACCTTCTGTCCTGGCACACCGAACTGGACCGCCGCCCCGCCAAGGGACGCGTCCCCCAAGCTATGCTTCAGGACTGCCTCAACACCGGCGGGTCGCTGTTGTGGGGAGTGCTCTCCAACGGCCGGGTGCTGCGACTGGTGCGGGACTCCACCTCCCTTGTCGGCTCCGCATATATCGAGTTTGACCTCGAATCGATCTTCGACGGGGACCTGTACGCGGACTTCTACCTGCTGTACGCCCTGCTCCACGCCTCCCGCATCAACCTGCTGCCCCGAGAGGACGACGCATCCGGCGAGCCCACCACCGCTGACTGCTGGCTCGAACGCTGGCGGGAGGAAGCCCTGGAAAGCGGCTCGCGCTTCCTGCAGGGCCTGAGTACCGGGCTGCGTCTCGCGCTGGAGGAGCTGGGCTCCGGCTTCCTCGCCCACCCCGCTAACGAACAGCTGGGCAAGGGGCTCAGGAGCGGCGACCTCCCCAAGGACCGCCTCAATGCCGCCCTGCTGCGGCTTGTCTACCGACTGATCTTCCTGTTCGTCGCCGAGGACCGGCAGGCCCTGTTCGGCAAGGACTGCGATCCACAGGCCCGGGACCGCTACGAGGCGTACTTCTCCAGCAGTCGGCTGCGCCGCCTCGCGCTGACGATGAAGGGCGACCGTCGGGACGATCTGTGGCAAGCCCTGGTCATGGTGCTGAACGCCCTGGGTAAAGAGGGCGGGGATCCTCGACTCGCCCTGCCAGGACTCGGCGGCGTCTACGATCCTGGTGCCCAGGACCACCTCCTCGATGACGTCACCTTGGCCTCCCTCCGACTGCCAAACGACCGTCTCCTCGCTGCGGTGCGCCACCTCTCCCGGGTCCGCAGCGACGACGGCAGCCGCTGGCTTCCCGTCGACTACCGCCACCTCGGCGCGGAGGAGCTGGGCGGGGTGTATGAGGGACTGCTCGAACTGGTCCCGGACCCCGATCCGGACCGCAAGACCTACCGCCTGCGCAACTCCGCCGGGCATTCCCGCAAAGCTTCGGGCTCGTACTACACGCCTACGGCACTTGTGGACACCCTGCTCGAATCCGCCCTGGATCCCGTCCTGGAGGAAGCGGCGAAGTCGACCAACCCCGTGGACGCCCTGCTGCGGGTGACCGTGTGCGACCCGGCGTGCGGATCTGGACACTTCCTGGTCGCCGCCGCCCGCCGCATCGCCAAACGCATCGCCGTCGTACACACCCAGGAAACCGAGCCACCTGTGGATGCCGTGCAGCGCTGGCTGCCCGATGTCGTGGCACGCTGCATCCACGGCGTGGACCTTGACCCGATGGCTGTCGACCTCGCCAAGTTCGCCCTCTGGATGCAGGCCCTCGAACCGGGCAAGCCCCGCCCGATGTCCTTCCTCGACGCCCACATCCGTCAGGGCAACGCCCTGCTCGGTACCACGCCGCGCCTGCTGGAGCAGGGCATCCCCGACGTGGCGTACCAGGCCCTCGAAGGCGACGATGCCAAGCAGGTAGCCCGACTCCGCAAGCGCAACCGGGAGGAGCGCGACGCAGGACAGGACGCACTGTTCTCCACCGGCGGCGTCACCGTGGCCACGGGCAACGCCCACCACGCCCACGTCATCGCGGACATCCACAGCAAGCCCGGCCGCGAGCTCGTCGACATCCACCGGCAGATCGACAAGTACCGCTCGTGGCAGTCGTCCCCGGAGAAAGTCAAGGACCGCCGTATCGCGGACGCCTGGTGCGCCGCCTTCGTGTGGCCCACCTATGTCGGCGGACCGGAGGGAATCGCCGCGGACGCCTGGCGCCGCCTAGTCGAGAACGGCAGCGCGGGTGCGGTGACCGACCAGACGGTGGACCAACTCGCCCATGAATACGGGTTCTTTCACTGGCATCTGGAGTTCCCGCACATCTTCAACAGCTCGGACGACGAAGCACCCGGCTACGACCCGGACCTGGGATGGAACGGCGGCTTCTCGTGCGTCCTGGGCAACCCCCCCTGGGATCGGGTGAAGCTCCAGGACAAGGAGTTCTTCGCCGCACGCGTTCCGGAGATCGCGGACGCTTCCAACAAGTCGGCTCGCGACCGCGCGATCGCCAAGCTCGCCGCTTCGCCAGAGCAGCGCTTCCACTACGACGCTTACCTCGCCGCGCGCCGGCGCTCTGAGGGCACTCTCCACTTCCTGCGTGACTCGGGACGGTTCCCTTTCACGGGACAGGGCGACGTCAACACGTACTCGGTGTTTGCCGAAACCGCCCGGCAGTTCATCGCGGGGCGCGGTCGTTTGGGCATCATCGTGCCGACTGGGATCGCCGTGGACTCCACCACGGCGCCCTTCTTCCGAGACATCCTGCAACAGCGGCGCCTCGAATCTCTGCTGGATTTCGTCACCAATCCGCGAATCTGGACAGATGTGGGCAACCGCCGCTATCGATTCTCGCTCCTGACAGTTACGGGCCGAGACAGCGAAATCACGCAGGCCGAGTCCTGGACCCTGGGCAAACACCCGGACGAACTGCCTCCGCGCGGCGAGCGCATCAAGGTCGATCCGAAGGACCTGCTGCTGGTGAACCCCAACACCGGCACCATGCCCATGTTCCGCACCCAGCAGGACGCCGACATCACACTCGGGATCTACCACCGCGTACCGGTGCTCTGGGACGAGAACAATGACGCCCCTGACGTCAATCTCTGGGGCATCTCCTTCATGCGAATGTTCGACATGGCCAATGACTCCGACCTGTTCTGGGAGCAGCCAGAACTGGAGGCAGGCGGGCTGCACCTGGAGGGGAATGTCTTCACCGACGGCACTCACCGGCTGCTGCCGCTGTACGAGGCAAAGTTCGTCCACCACTACGACCACCGGTTGTCCTGCTACAGCAAGCGGCCCGAGGGCAGCCAGGACACGGAGCTGCCGCGACTGACGCTGGAGGAGAAGAACGACCCGGGGCGGGGACCCATTCCGCGGTACTGGATGTCCGAGTGCGATGTGGACTACCGCTTGGGCGGGCGGTGGGACAAGGGCTGGCTACTGGGGTGGCGTGACGTGACTCGGTCCACGGACGAGCGGACACTCGTTGCTGACGTGGTGCCTCGTATTGCCACGAACAACAAGTTCCTCCTTGCCTTCACCCAACACGGAAGCCCGTCAGCGCTGCTTGCATGCATGTCATCGTTTGCTATGGACTTCCTCGTCAGACAGAAGATGAGTGGCGTCTCTCTCAACTACTTCATCCTCAAACAGATCGCGCTTCCCCGCCCTAGCGCTTTCGAGCAGCTCGCATGGGCACCAGAGCAAATGGATGTCGACTGGTTCGCCGCTCGGGTCCTGGAACTCACCTACACGGCGCACGACCTCGCCCCCTTCGCCCGCGACCTCAACGACGAAGGCCCCCCTTTCCGCTGGGACGAAGCCCGCCGGGCCCAGATCCGCGCCGAGCTCGACGCCGCCGTGTTCCACCTCTACGACCTAACCGAGGCCCAGGTCGACCATGTGATGGAGACGTTCCCCATCGTGCGTGGCAAGGACATGGCGGCCCACGGCGAGTACCGCACGAAGCGCCTGATCATCGAGGCTTACACGGCGATGGACAAGGCTGCCCAAGCGGGCGACGCCTACGTCTCGCCGCTCAACCCACCTCCGGGACAAGGGCCAAGGCATGTGCCGGAGTAGCCAGTTCTCCGTGCGACGAGGGCGCGGCAAGCTCGACACTTTAGGATCTGAAACGGCGTGACTACGCATCAGCGAGGGGACAAGGTGAGCGGCGTGGGTGACGGGGTAACGGCGCACGAAGCGGCAGCCGTACTCAAGAAGGTGCTCGACGACCGCACCGACCTCGACCGTGATGAATACGGGGACAACAAGCGCCTGCTCTTCGCCCTCCAGCTGCACCAGGGAATCGACGACATCCATGCGGTGGCCGTCGATTCCCTGACCGACGGGGGCCAGGACCACGGCTGCGACCTGGTCTACATCGACCCCGACTCCGAGAAGCTCATCATCGCCCAGGGGTTCGAGTCTCCCAAGTCATCCCTGGCAGAGCCCAAAGTTTGGAAAGCCACCGCCCTCAACGAGAGCGTCGCCTGGCTGCTGAGCGGGAAACCGGAGGACCTGCCCGCACGGCTGAAGCCCGCCGGCGAGGCCGTCCGCCAGGCCCTCCAGGACGGACGCATCAAGGAGGCGCAGTTCTGGTTCGTCCATAATCAACTCGAGACCGCCAACGCACGGGCCGAGCTCGACGCGACCGTTCGCATGGCGACGCGGGTGCTTCAGCAAGCGTATCCGGACTCCGCTCCGGAGCGCGTCATCGGTCTCGAGGTAGGTGTGCCCACCCTGTACCGCTGGTACAAGGGGTCGCGGAGTCCCATTCTGGTCACCGATGAGATCACTCTCACCGTGGATGACTGCTTCGAACTGTCAAGCGGTAAGTGGAGTGCCGTGTGCACCGCCGTGGACACCGCCTGGCTTCAGAACCTGTACTGGGAACACAACGGCACCGAGGAGAACCGTCTGTTTTCCGCCAACGTCCGTGGCTTCGTCGGAGTCAAGGGCAAGAAGGGCGCTATCAACAGCGCGATCCGTAAAACCGTGCAGGAGCAGCCGGCAAATCTCTTCGTCCTGAACAACGGCGTTACGGCCCTCACTCAGGGAGTCGAGGTTGGTGAGCCCGGCCCCGACGGTCGGCGTGTCATCACGTTGCAGGGTCTGTCGATCGTCAATGGTGCACAAACGACCGGGGCCGTGAGCGACGAAACCCTCCGCAGACAGACCGAGGCTGGCCAGCTGCTGATCCGGTTCGTGGTGTGCGACGACCCTTCGCTCGTCAGCGAGGTGATCCGCACCACGAACCGTCAGCTCGCCACCCTGCCAGCGGACTTCCGCAGCAACGACCGTACCCAGCTGCGGCTCATCAAGGAGTTCCAGCAGCTCGGCGACATCGCCTACGACGGGGGGCGCCGTACCGACCCCAGCGACATCGCGGTGGCACCACCTGCGAACCGCGTCGTGGCGACGACGGCAGCCAAGGCTCTCGCAGCCTTCCACGGTGATCCCTACATCGCTCATAATGAGCCGGGCAGGATCTGGTCGGACGACGGGCTCTACGCCAGCCTCTTTGGCGACCACACCACGGCTCGGCATGTGCTGTTCTGCTACGGGTTGCATCGCGCGGTGGAGCAGGCGAAGACCGAGTACGCCGTCAGATGCAGGAACGATCCGGACCTCAAAGGCAACCCACGCAAGGTGCACGACTTCCTCCAGCGCCGGGGCGCTGTTCCCGTGGTCGTCGATGCCGTCGCCGCTTGCATGGACACCCTGCTCGGCCGCGGCACGCGTGACCCGTTCACGCTCGGGTTCTCCCGGCAGCCCACACTCCCCAAAGTGATCGAGCACTGGCACCAAGTACTCAAACCCATAGTTCCCTTCCTCCCACACCTCGCACCCGCTCTCCAACGCGGGGGCTCGAAAGGTGCCGGCGAGCATGACCGGGCGAAGGCGGTTGAGGAGGCCCGCACGAATTTCGCCGGAATGGTCGAATCTTTGAGCGATCAGGACCACGTTAAGACGGTATTTGACATCTTCCGGCAGAAGCTTGGCGAAAGGGCTAACTAGCCGCCATCACCACCCTTCTCCCTAACCAAGGCTCCGCCACTTAGAGGATCCAGAGACCATCGCGTGCTCTCCCCCGACAACGCCATGTTCGGCACCCACGAACTCATCACCCGGGTCACAGAAGACACAGGTGACGCCGGTAATTTAGGCGTCGTACTCGCGCTGCTCACCGCTGGGACCTGGGCCACCCGGGACGACGTCGCCGACGTACTACGAGTCGATCCCGCCACCGTCATGCGCTATGCACGGCAGATCCAGTCCAGCGCCTCCGATCGCATCGTCAGCAACGCGGCTCAGCCCGATTCGCAGGCTCAGGCGCACGCCATGCGCAGGGAAGGCACGCTCTTGCCACAGTCCGGGAGACCGGATCCAGCCCGGAGAGTTACCGTCGAAGCTATGCGCGAAGCTCTGGGCACCGCTGCACCATCCCCACCGCGCCGCGCCTGGCTGGTCCGGGCCTCCGACACGGGCCCCTCTGACCTGCTACAGGACTGGCTGAACGAGGGGTACTGCGGCGTCGAGGCGTCACGCTTGCGCGCGTTGGAGCCGGGCAGTGGCGAGGATGCCGTACGTCTCGCCGTGGAAGCCGATTACGCCCATCTCGCCCAAGTCGGCCTGAGGGACAAAAGCGCGGAGATCCACCTCTTCCTGAACCGGATGCGTGAGGGTGACCTCGTGCTGGCCCCTGCCAGAGAAGGTGACCAGCTGTATCTGGGGGAGGTCACGTCGGGCCCGCACTTCATATCGGACCGGACGGTGGCCCTGACCCGCAGTGTGCGCTGGCTCAACACCGCGGCTCCCATCGATCCCTTCGAGGACGACATACCGGACGGCCTCAACGGCAAGCTCGGCGTCCAACTCAGCGTCGTCGACCTCACAGACCTCGCCGATGACCTCGCCGCCATGCTGCCGCCCGAGGCCGGTGCTCCCCCACCTCCGCCCCGTCGCAGTCTGCACCTCCCCGGGCCGGATGCCCAGTTGGCCGGAGATCTACATATCCGTCCACAGGATCTCGACGACTGGATCAAACTCCTCAAAGAACGGCCTCAGCTCGTCTTCTACGGCCCACCGGGCACTGGCAAGACGTATCTCGCACGCAAGCTCGCCCTGCACCTCACAGCAGGACGACGTGAACGCGTCACCCTCGTACAGTTTCATCCCTCTTACGCCTACGAGGACTTCTTCGAAGGGTTCCGCCCACGTCAGGGCAAGGATGGGCAGCCCGGATTCGAACTCGTGCCCGGCCCATTCCGGCGCACCGTCGAGAACGCCCGTAAGGACCCATCCAGCCCTCATGTTCTGATCATCGACGAAATCAACCGGGCCAATCTGGCTCGGGTCTTCGGAGAGCTGTACTTCCTGCTGGAGTACCGCGACGACATAGTGCACCTCCAGTACGGAACCGACGACGGCAACGGCTTCACGCTCCCGCGGAACGTCGTCATCATCGGGACGATGAACACGGTCGACCGGTCGGTGGCACGCGTCGACGCGGCCATGCGGCGACGCTTCTCATTCGTTGAGCTGCATCCCACCGCCGAACCCACCTCGTCCATGCTGCGCAGCTGGCTCCGCAGCGAAGGACTTCCGGACACCGCAGCCCTACTCCTGGAAGAGCTCAACAGCCGCATCGCCGAACGGGACTTCCAGCTCGGGCCGTCCTACTTCATGCGCCGTTCACTGTATGAGGAACCGGGCGCGCTCGCCCGCGCCTGGCGTACCTCGATTCTGCCGCTGCTCGCCGACCAGGAACCCGGCGACACCATCGATCGGTTCTTGCTAGACGAGATCCTCGACGAGCTGGGCATCGAGGAAGGGTCATTGCTGCGTCAGACCCCCTCAGCCGACAAAGCTCGTGGCGAGGATGTCAGCGGTCCGGCATGACGCGCCTCAACCTGTCCGAGAGCGGCAAAGCCATTCAAGCGGAACTCAGCCCGCGACAGGCAGCCGCCCTGACCTCGTCTCGCATCGTGCGAGTGGAGCCAGGCCGCCGCCCAGGTCTGTGGCGAATCAGCGGCAACCGGCTCGTCGGCGCCGCGCGAATCGGGGGCATCGACGTCCGCATCGCACCAAAGACACCGGTCGCACGCCTGCTGTTCCTCCTGGCGTACACCGCAGCTCCGGACCGCTGGTACCCCGAGCCCATCGCAGCGTCGGAGCGCGACGGACTGCTCCCGGCGGTAGCATACGCTTTCGTCAGAGCCGCTGAGCGCGGCCTCCGCCACGGCGCCCTACAGGGGTACGTGAGTGTCGACGCGACGCTGCCCGTCGTGCGCGGTCGTATACGCCATGCTGATCAGCTGCGTCGGCACTTCGGCAGAGCCTTCCCCGTGGAAGCAAGCTACGAGGAATTCACCGAAGACATCCCGGAGAATCGCATCCTACGCGCAGCGGCCCGGCGTCTCTTGGCACTCCCCGGGGTGCCGGCAACCTGCCGTCCCGAGCTCAGGCGGGTGATCGCCGCACTCCCCGATGTGGAGGACGTGCCATCGACGCGGGCCTTGCCCGACTGGACTGCCAGCCCTGACAACGCGCGCTTGCGTATCGCAATCCGCCTCGGCGAGCTCGTCCTGCGAGGAGCTTCGTACGAACTCGACGACGGCGGAACCGTCCCCGTGGACGGCCTGCTCATCAACATGGAAAAAGTTTTCGAGGACTTTGTCGCTGTATCGCTCCGGGAAGCACTCCGTCCGTACTCCGGATATGTGATCACCGATGGCGGCCGCCACTTCCTCGACGAGGCGCACCGGATCCGCCTGCTCCCCGATGTCGTATGGTGTCGCGGCGACGGCACAGCTGCCGGGGTGGCCGACGCCAAGTACAAGTCCGACTCGGTGCGTGGCTTTCCAAACGCCGATCTCTACCAGATGGCGTCGTACTGCCTCGGTCTGGGACTCGACCGCGGGCACCTCATCTACGCTGCGGGTGAGAGACCAGCCCTCCGTCACGCCGTCCGGCACTCCGGCATTGAGCTCATCCAACACACCGTGCCGCTGGCTGCTGAGCCACCCACAGTACTCACCGCAATCTCACGAATCGCTGCCGCACTCGCTAACAAATCGTGATGGTCGGACCAGAACACCGCAAGAAGGCTCAACAGCATCCCACCACCCGACCGTATTCCCCGCCGTCTTCCTGCCGAAGTTCATGGATCACGCCGTTCAGCTATAGCGGAGATCGCTACGGTAATAGCCTGGACGCGAGGGAGGGGACCCCAATCCATGAGAGCGGACACGGTCGACCTGCGGCGGATCTTCGGCAGGGACGTGCGCTACACGGTGCCGCTGTTCCAGAGGCCGTACGTGTGGAACCGGGACGAGAACTGGTCGGCCCTGTGGGAGGACATCCGCCGTACCGTCGAGCGGGCCGAGCAGGCGGCAGTGACCGGGGAGACGGTGGCACCGCACTTTCTCGGAGCGGTTGTCTTCGATGAGACCCCGTACCTTTCGTCAAGCCTGGAGACGCGGCAGGTCATCGACGGCCAACAGCGCCTGACAACACTACAGTTGTTCCTATTCGCGGCCCGCCTGTCGGCGGCGGCTCTCAACCACGAGCGCTCCGTGCGCCTGCTGAGTAAGTTCCTGGAGAACGACGAAGACCTGTTCGACCGCGCCCAGCATCCCGACCATCTCTACAAGGTCTGGCCGACCAATGCGGACCGTGACGAGTTCCGCGCGGTCATGCTCGGCCAGGGAGAGGGAGGACGGCTCGCCGAAGCCGTCGCCTACTTTCAGCAGGAGATTGACACGTGGCTGGCGGAAGCAGCTGAGCCGCAGGAGCGGCTGGGGATGCTGGTGCAGGCGCTGCGGGAACAGCTGCGTTTGGTCATCATCGACTTGGAAGAGCACGACGACGCGCAGGTCGTCTTCGAGACGCTGAACAGCCGCGGTACACCACTGGAGCACGCGGACCTGATCAAGAACCTGCTGTTCCGCGACGCCGAACGGGCCGGCGCGGACGTCGACCGGCTCTACAAAACGTACTGGGCGCCCTTCGACCAGGACGAATGGCGCGTTGAACAGACGACTGGCCGCATTACGCGAAGCCGCCTCGACGTGTTCCTGACGCACTGGCTCACGATGCGTACGCAGCGCGAGTTCACTGCCTCCGCCTTGTTCAAGGAGTTCGAGCGCTGGCTGCTCTCGTCTGCCGTCCCTACGGAAGACGTCTTTACCGAGCTGACGCGATACGCCGAGATCTATGACCTCATCGACGACCATCCGCTGCACGGCGTCGAGGGACGGTTCCTGTATCGGATGAAGGTCCTTCAGACCTCCACTCCGATGCCCCTGCTCCTCCTCCTCTACGGCCTGGACGAGTCCGTGCTGCCACTGGAGCGCCGACGGCGGGCGATCCGGGCCATCGACAGCTACCTCGTTCGCCGGGCGGTGCTCAATCTCAGCACCCGCGACTACAACAACGTCTTCCGTGACCTGGTCGCGGCCGTAGCCCGACAACCCGACCGCGCGGACGAAGCCGTCATCAAGGCCCTGTCGGCAATGCAGGGCCACCACCGTCATTGGCCGAGCAACTCCGAGTTCCGTGCCTCGCTGGAACAGGACCCCATCTACTCCCGCTTGGTCCGCCGCAGCGTACGCATCCTCCTGGAGGCACTCGAGGACGAGTTGCGCACCGACCACACCGAACAGCTCACTGTCCCCGTCGGCGAACAGGCCGGCACAAAGTTGACCATCGAGCACGTCATGCCGCAGAGCTGGCGCGACAACTGGCCGCCCCTTGAGAACGATCTGTCCGAAGGAGCCGACCGCGACGAACTGGTCCACACACTCGGTAACCTGACACTGGTCACCGCCCGCCTGAACCCCACCCTGGGCAACATGGCCTGGGAGGACAAGCGGCAGTGGCTCGGCAAGCACAGCCTGCTACGCCTCACCCACGGCACCTTGCTCAGTGCTCCACCGAACACTGACATCAGCGACTGGGCGACCACCTGGGACGAGCATCGAATCCGTACGCGGGGCACGTACCTGGCCTCACTGTCCTTGGACATCTGGCCGCATGCCGACGATCTGCGCACCGACCCGTTGTCTTCCGAGCACGACAACACGTGACGCTCACGATCAGCACTTTCATGCGAATTTGCTGCTGCAATACAAGCGCAGGTACGGCCACCACGCTGGCAGTCCACCGCCTGGGAGAAATCCGGGAGAAGATCTTCTCTCAGAGCCCTCGCAACGCCCCCCCGAGACCAACCACCACCAACGTCCTGACCTGCGCGTACACCATCGGTAGCAGGTGGACAACATGATCGAACCTCATTCGGGACGAAGAGGTCGTGGGTTCAAATCCCGCCACCCCGACGCTGGTCAGAGGGCCAATCGCATGATCGCGATTGGCCCTCTGTCGTGCTCGGGGGGCCAAACAGGGGGCCAAACGAATTTGATCAGGCCACCGCGTCCCTCTCTTCGGCGTCCTCCGTGTCCTCCCCTTCCTGATCTTCGGCGAAGATGTCATCCATCGCTTCGGCACCCTGCGTGATCACGGGCCGGAGCTGCTTGCGGTAGACCGCCTCTGTGGTCGCCTGACTGCTGTGACCGACCAAGAGCGCGATCCGTTCCAGGGGGATGCCGTGGTCGGAGAGCAGGGACACGACATCGGCGCGGCAGTGTGCGTGTACCAGTACGGCCGATTGGTAGTGGACCTGTGGGGTGGCGTCGCCGACCCCGAGACCGGTCGGCCGTGGAGCGGGACACTCTGCAACTCGTCTACTCGGCTACCAAGGGGGCGACCGCGACCGTGGCACACGTGCCGGCCCAGCGCGGTGCGCTGGACCTGGACGCGCCGGTAGCCAAGTACTGGCCAGAGTTCGCCGCGATCGGCAAGGCGGACATCCCCGTACGCTGGCTCCTGTCCCACCAAGCCGGATTGATCGCACTGGATCAACCGGTACCGCTGAACGAAGCGTTGGCCTGGCATCCTATGGCGGCTGCCCTGGCTGCGCAGCGCCCTCTGTGGACACCGGGCACAGCGCACGGGTATCACGGTCGGACCTGGGGCTGGCTCGTCAGCGAGGTGATCCGCCGCGTGACTGGCCAAACGCCCGGCCGCTTCTTCGCCGACGAGATCGCTGCCCCCCCTCGGACTGGACTTCTTGATCGGGCTGCCGGCGGATGAACGCGACCGGGTCAGCCGCATGGTGTACCAACGGCCGGACGTCGACCTCACCACCGTG
Organism: Streptomyces roseochromogenus subsp. oscitans DS 12.976; assembly: GCF_000497445.1. Taxonomy (NCBI): domain Bacteria; kingdom Bacillati; phylum Actinomycetota; class Actinomycetes; order Kitasatosporales; family Streptomycetaceae; genus Streptomyces; species Streptomyces roseochromogenus. Next base: position 4,239,202 of record NZ_CM002285.1, read on the forward strand.
CCCGTCGAGACGATTCCGGAGGAACTCCGTGAACTGGTCGCCGCCTGGCGCGACCCGAACTCATTCAGCAACAGGGCCTACGCGGTCACCGACCCCGCCCAGATCGACTTCGACGAACCCGAAGTGCAAGCCGACTTGGAAAGCGTGTTGGGGTTGGACCTTGGTACCGAGGGTCCGTGTCATCGTCCGCCTGACTGAGCCGGCCTGGCCGCGTGCTACGTCTTCGCCTCAGGATGCGGGCTTCGTGTGTGCGATGCGTGAACGGACTGCCCTGCATGGACAGGGCGCCCGTCCGCGAGTTTAGGGAGACACGGTGGCCCTCTCCACTCCCGGATTCACCCGAGCCGGTCTCACGTGCACCAACCCGGGGGACAAATGTCAGCCACGCGCAAAGAACGGCGAAGACGCCAGCATCGCCCTTCGGCTGCTCCTGCAAGCGCCACCGGCTCACGGCACGGTACCTTCAAGCTGGCTGACGTGCAGGGAGCCGACGATCCTAATGAAACACAACGTAGCTCACCTATCCCTCGGCGGCCGGGGATGGAGCCGATATCAGCCACGTTGCGATCCCGCGTTGGATGCTCATTCGCCATCGTGACACCCTGTGCCCTGCGTATCGTCATGTCCACCACGAAGCCGTCGCCTCACTGGGAGTCACACGTGAACCGCCGCCCTCTGCTCATCGTGGCCGCGCTGACGAGCGCCGCAGCCTTTTCGCTGTCTGCCTGCAGCAGCGGCTCCAAGGACAAGGGCAATGACAAGATCGCGGGCGCCGGGAGCGGCGACACAACGCAGTCGGCGTCACCCAGCTCGAGCGCGTCGACCTCGGCCGATCGCCCGGCGATCTCTCTGCCGAGCGATGTGAAGGACGACTTCGAAAACTGGAAGGCGGGCGACCCCACGAAGGATGCGGTCCTCACCGACGCCGGTGGCGCGCAGAACGCCATGAACGACGCGATCCTCAAGGGCGATCCCAACACGTCGGCCATGTCCTTCTACTACAAGGACCAAGCCCTCGTCTCCACCGTGAAGTGGGTGCAGAAGTGGAAGGACGCCGGGCTCACCTTCACAGGAACCACGTCCTACTTCAACCCGAAGGTCGAGATGTTCGGCAAGAACGCCGCCGGAGTCGTGTTCTGCTCGGACGAGACCAAGGCGTTCAACAAGAACCGCAAGACCGGCAAGGTCGACCACTCCGCGCCCGGCAAGGACGCGTTCGTGCTGTACAACATGCGTCTGGAGAAGAACGCCCAGGGCGTCTGGCAGACCGCAGTCGGAACGTCTGTGAGGGGAAGTCAGTCATGCATGCGCTGAAGCGCTCCGGCACGCTCCTCGTCGGCGCGCTCGTCCTCGCTGGTGTCCTCGCGCCGAACCTGGCGTTCGCCACGGGGCCGGGCGGTTCCCAGTTCGACGTCTCGGGCGACAATCAGCAAGGTCAGAGCCAGTCCATCGGCTCGCGTATCTCCTTCCACGGGGCGACCCGTGGTTCCGACGGCGGCGACTCCGGAGGCTTGGCTCCAGTGACCAACTGGGCACCGCCCGCGTGCTGGTACGAGCCGAAGTGGAACCCTGACGAGTTCGCCAAGCACTTCGAGAAGGAGTGGAACATCCCTGACGCCAGCGGGGTCGGCGAGGCTTACAACATGGCCAAGGACCACTTCCAGAACGGCAAGCCGTACAAGGACTTCAACAAGGCCGAGACCGGCAAAGGCATGTGGTGGGACGCGGTGCGGGATCCGGCACGGGAGAAGGCCGGCGATCCGGCGGCTTTCGCCTGCGACACCGCCACGTTCTGGGTGAAGAACGGGGAGACGCCCACCGTCAAGAACGCGGTCACCCCCGACGTTCTGGCTCAACTCGCATACAGCAGGATCAAGTTGCCCGACACAAAGGTGACGCTCGCTCCATCCGGCCCCACCAAGGTGAACCTGGCGACCTGGGCCTGGCTGGACAAGAAGGACTTCAAGCCGGTGTCGGTTACCGCCGAGCTGAACGTACCGGGGTGGAACCTCCAGGCCATCACGACCGCCAAGCCGATCTCACTGAAGTTGGAGCCCGGCACGCCGGATGCGACGACCTACCCGGCCGGCGGCGAGTGCACGTTCAATGACGACGGCTCCATCGGCACGGCTTGGGCCCCAGGACTTGGGAACCAGGACCCGCCCTGTGGCATCAAGTACCTGCGTTCGTCCGCCGGCGGTTCCTTCCCTCTGAAGGCGACGATCACCTGGCAGGTCACCTGGACCGGAACGGGCCACCAAAACCCGACCGGCCTGCCCGACGGTGTGTTCGGCACGACCCAGAACGTCGTCGTTGAAGAAGCCCAGGCCGTCAACCGCTGAGTACGAGGCCGGGCGTGCACGGCCGAGCGCGGACGCCCGAACGCGCTTCACCGGTCCCTGGGAAGCATGGGATCGCGCATTGATCCCGGCCTTCCGGGCTCGCCATCATCACTTGCCCACACGGCACATCGGGGGAGTTGGTTTCGCATGTCGGACTTGAAGAAGGAAGCCGACTCACTGCACAAGGCAGCCTCGGCGCTGGGCAAGGTCGGCCAGCACACGACCAAGCCGGTGCACGACTTCAAGGAAGCGGCCCATGACCTGTCCGCGCTCGGCGCCCTCGGCTCGCTCCTGGGCGTCAAGAATGACATACGCGACGGCATGAACACCCTCGCCAAGGTCACCGCCGGCCTGAACGAGGAGTGGCGGGACGAGACGAGCTTTATGGGCGAAGTCTCGGCCACCTTCGATCTGTTGGACCTCCTCCTCGCCGCCGAGACCGCAGCCAAGAAGAGCTGAGCCTCGTGGTCGACTTGAATCCGCTCCACTACATCAACAAGATCAACCACGCCTTCGGCGACACCATGGCCAGCGGCCTGGAGTTCCTCGGCATCACCAACCCCGCCGTCGACCCCGACGGGGTACGTGAGATTGCCAAGAAGTGGCGCGCCCTGGCCAAGGGTCTGGATGACGCCAGCCACGACGCGGAGTCGGCTCTGCGGGACGTGAGGTGGGAGGGCAAAGCAGCCAAGGCGTTCCACAAGCGCGCCAAGACCACGCGCACCAACGCGAACCACACTGCCGATGCCCTCCACAAGGGCGCCGACGCCCTCGACAAGTACGCCAACGAAGCACACGAGTTGATCTCCCAGATCGGTGTCCTTGTCGCCGAGATCGCCGAGTTCGAGATCGCGGGCCTGGCCCTGTCCGTCCTCACCGCCGGACTGTCGGACGTCGCGTCGACCCTCGCCGCGGGTTCGCGCGCGATCAAGATCATGGCGTTGATCTCGCGCATCGAGGAGTCCGGCTCCGTACTCGGGTCCACGATCCGCACGGTGATGGAGGCCATCCGCAACGTCGAGCGAGTCCTAAAGGCCCTCAGGGAGATCAAGGGCGTCGCCAAGGTCGGCAAACTCGCCGCCGACGGCATGAAGTTCACTGCCTTCGCCACCGCCCTCGAAGACCCCGGCGCCTTCAAAGACCCCGAGAAACTCGCCGGGATCCTCACCGAAGGCGCCCTTATGGGCATCGGCGGCGGCATGCTCGGCAAAGCCCTCGGCAAAGGACTCAAGGCCCTCAAGCCCAGCGAACTGTCCAAGCTGGCCAAGGCATTGGGGATGGGGGGAGGCGACCTCGCCCGCTTCAAGATACGCCCCGGAGAGCTGGAGAAGATCGAGGCCGGCATTCCCAAATCGGAAGCGGAATGCCAACTGGACCCAATCGATGTAGCCACCGGCAGCATGCTGCTGCCGCAGGTCGACGTGGAGCTGGCCGCAGCACTTCCCCTGATCCTGGAACGCACCCACGTCTCCTCGTACCGCTGGGGCGGCTGGTTCGGCCCGTCTTGGGCCTCCACCCTCGACCAGCGCCTGCAGGCCGACGACGAGAAGATCACTTTCGCCGCTCCAGACGGCTCCCGACTGGTCTACCCCCACCCGGCTCCGAACGCCACGGAACCGGTGTACCCCGAGACCGGCCCCCGTCTCCCCCTCACCTGGGACACCACGGTCGACGGCGCGCTGCGCGTCACCAATCCGGCCACCGGCCTGAGCTACGTCTTTCACAGCCCCCAGCCCACCGAGGACGACGAGGCCGTAGACCTCCCCCTGCAGTTCGTCGTCTCCCGCCACGGGCAGCGGATCACGGTCCACTATGACGACCGCGGCGCGCCCCTCAAGGTCACGCACTCGGCGGGCTACCACATCGGTCTCGACCGCCATGCCTCCTTGCCCCGCATCACGGGCCTGCGGCTGCTCGACCCGCAACGCCCCGAGGGCCGCAGCACGGCACTGGTGTCCTACGGCTACGACGAGCGCGGCAATCTGACCGAGGTGCGCAACTCCGCAGGTGTACCCATGTGCTTCACGTACGACGCCGAGTACCGGATCACCTCGTGGACGGATCGCAACGCCAACACGTACTCGTACACCTACGACGACCGAGGCCGCGTAGTCCGCACCGAGGGCAGCGGCGGCTACCTGTCCGGAACCCTCTCCTACGACGACAGGACCCGTACCACCACGGTCATCAACGCCCTGGGCCACTCCACGACGTTCGAGCACAATGAGGCGTTTCGGCTGATCCGGCAGACGGATCCCCTCGGCAACACGACCCGCTACGAGTGGGACGCTGCGGGACGGCTGATCGCGACCACCGATCCGTTGGGCTACACGACTCGGACGCATTTCAACGAGCTGGGCCAAGTGGTCTGCGCCATAGGGCCGGACGGCCGGGAGAACACGGCCGAGTACAACGAAGGTGGCCTACCAACGCTCATCACCGGCCCGGACGGGAGCATGTGGCGCCAGGAGTACGACGAGCACGGCAACCGCACCGCGGTCACCGATCCGTCGGGGTCCACCACGCGGTATACCTACAACTCAGCCGGACAAGTGACCGCGTTGATCGATGTGCTCGGCAACGTGAGTCGAATTCGGTACAACAAGGCGGGCCTGCCCGTTGAGGTCACCGATGCGCTGGGGGCAGTGACCTCGTACCAATACGACAGCATGGGCCGGCAGTCGGCCATCACGGACGCGGCAGGCAACACCACTCGGCTGGATTGGACTGTCGAGGGCAACCTGACACGTCGCACGAACCCTGATGGCACAAGCGAGACGTACACCTACGACGACGAGGGCAACCGCGTCGCTCTGACGGATCCGGTCGGCGGGGTCACACGCTTCGAGTACGGGGAATTCGATCTACTGGCGGCCCGCACTGATCCAGACGGCGCCCGATTCACGTTCACGCACGACGCGGAGATGCGGCTGACACAGGTCAGCAACCCACTAGGTTTTACCTGGAGTTATGAGTATGACCCGGCCGGTCGTCTGATCTCGGAGACAGATTTCGATGGCCGCACCCTGACCTACACCTACGACGCTGCCGGTCGCTTCATGTCTCGGACGGCGCCGCTTGGTCAGGTGACTGCCTACGAACTCGATGCCGCAGGCCGGATCATCGGCAAGGACGTCGACGGCGAGCGCACTGCGTACACGTACAACACCGCTGGACAGCTCATAGCCGCGACGGCACCTTCCTCATCTCTCACATTGCAACTAGATGTCCTGGGCCGTGTCCTGGCCGAGACGGTCGAGGGGAACACCACCCGATATACCTACGACGCCCAAGGGCGGCGGTCCAGCCGTACCACTCCGAGCGGTGCGGTTACCCGCATCACCCGCAATGCGGCAGGCAATATCACCGAGCTGGCCCTTGCCGGACACGCCCTCACCTTCACCCGCGACCGCCTCGACCGCGAAACCGATCGCGCCTTTGGCCCGCCCGCAGCCTCCGTGACGCTCAGCCGTGCCTTTGACAGCTCCGGCCGCCCTGTCATCCAGCAACTGGCCACCGCAGGAAGGACCCTGCGCTCTCGCGCCTACGCCTACCGACCGGACAGCATCCTTACCGCGATCACCGACCAACTCACCGGCGAACAGCGCACCATCTCCCTCGACCCGATCGGCCGACCGCTCAAGGTCACAGCGGAGGGCTGGAACGAGTCGTATGCCTACGACACGGCAGGCAACCAGACCAGCGCACAGTGGCCCGATACCGCCCCCCACCCCGAGGCTCGAGGTGAACGCTCGTATACCGGCACCCGAATACACTCCGCCGGAAGCGTTCGCTACGAATACGATGCGGCCGGCCGGATGGTCCTGCGCCAGAAGATGCGTCTGTCCCGCAAGCCCGACACCTGGCGCTACGAGTACAACTCCGAGGACCACCTCGTCGCCTGTACCACGCCTGACGGCACTATCTGGCGCTACAGTTACGATCCGCTCGGCCGCCGCACCGCCAAGCACCACATGGCACCTGACGGCGAAACGATCCAGCAGACCATCCACTTCACCTGGGACGGCACCAACCTCGCTGAACAGACCGAGAGCGCCACGGGCATCATCACCACGTGGGAGTACAGCGACGAATTCCCCCTTGCCCAGCTCGAGCGGCGCGCCGGTCAGGAAGGGCTGACGCAGTCCGAGGTCGACGCCAGGTTCTTCGCCATCATCACCGACCTCGTCGGCACCCCGACGGAACTCGTTGACGAACAAGGCGAGATCGCCTGGCACTGCCGCACCACCTTGTGGGGCACCACCACCTGGAACCAGAACGCGTCCGCCTACACACCGTTGCGCTTTCCAGGTCAGTACGCCGACCACGAGACTGGCCTGCACTACAACTTCTTCCGTCACTACGACCCCGACACGGCGCGCTTCGCCAGCCCCGACCCCCTCGGTCTCGACCCCGCCCCCAACCCCGTCACCTACCCGCACAACCCCCACACGTGGAGCGACCCGCTCGGGCTCGTCCCGAAGGCGTGTTTCGAGACGGACGCCTACCTGTGGGACGGCAGCGTCAGACTCGGCAAACTGGACGATCTCGGGCGCCCGACCGGGGCCTGGGCAGCACTCCGTAAGGAGATCATGAAGGGCGGTAGCGGAGCTGCGGACTACATCTGGCCGCCCGGATGGCGCGGAAACGGCCGCCTCTTCAACGAGGCACGTGGTCACCTGCTGGCGAGGAAGCTTGGCGGCCCGGGGTCGGGTGAGAACGGCTACCGAAACCTGGTCACATTGATGCAGAATCCGGTGAACACCCCGGTCATGCGTGGAATAGAGAAGGAGGTGTACAACGCGGTGGCGAAAGGTGAGAACGTTCAGTACTCGGTCGTACCTGTCTACGAGGGAACAAACCCCATACCCACCAGGCTGGACATATCGGCGTACGGCAACCGGGGATTCAACCTGAGCCGCTCGCTGGAAAACCCCTCCGCCGGCGTACGAATTCCTGTCCCCAAGTAGTCTGCAGCGCAATGCGAGGCCAGCAATGCCCCGAACGACCCCGCCACGGCCGGTGGACATCGAAGCAGTCTTCCCTGAACTGGGCTCCCACCGACGAGGCTGCACTCGTCTCCACCCTCGTCCCGGCAACCCCAACGCCACCGACAATTCTATCGGCGGCCCGCTTCTGTGGCCTGCTGGCGAAGCGTGGCCGGCATGTCAGGAGCCGCACCCGCGGGATCGGGGCCGAAGCGTTGACGATATTCACGAGTGGCGTCGCATCCTGGCGGAGGCATGGCGCAGGTCTCCGGGCAGTGGGCCGACCCCAGAGGAACTCCAGCGCTTGTCCGTGCTTGAGCAAGAGCACCATGTCCCAGGGATCACCGACACTCATCCGGTCCCGTTGCTGCCGCTGGCGCAGTTCTTCGCTCGGGATGTTCCGGGCCTCGCCGGGCCCGATGGAGCCGATGTGCTCCAGGTCCTGTGGTGCCCGTTCAGTGCACACGGAGATCTGGCCACACCGGGGATTCACCTCAGGTGGCGCAACTCGTCAAAGGTCGGTGAGCTCCTGGCGGAGCCTCCGCTCCCTGCGGTGATCGGTGACGACGAATACGTGCCGGAGCCCTGCGTTCTTCACCCCGAACCTGTCACGGAGCACGAGTACATCGGACTCCTGGATGCAGGTCTGCAGGAACGCATCTACGGATGGGAGGACGGGCAAGCCGAGGCCGACGAGTTCGAGGGCCACGAACCGCCTCGCTACCAGACGGACCTTTCCACGGCACCTGGCTGGAAGGTCGGTGGGTTCGCGACCTGGGAGACCAGCGGCCCGTACCAAGTGGTATGCACCTGCGGTTCGCCGATGTGCCCCTTGCTGACCATCGCCAGCACAGAGTGGGAGGACGAGACCATCAGTTGGGTTCCAGTGGAAGACCGACACCTGGCAGAGGAATTCGAGGCGAATACCCCCACCCGCGTCACCGTGGGCAGAGGTGGCTCCCTCACCATCTTCACTTGCCCTACTGATCCCAGGCACCCACACCAGGTCACCCTGCAGTGACCAACACATCGAAGATCAACGCAGTCCGGATGGCGACAGCTGGCCTGGTGTACGTCGTGGCGGCGACCTAAAACGCGCTGGTCACCTGGTCAGAGCCGTTCTTATCCGGTTGGCGCTCCAAGCACCGCACCTCCATATCGGGGCGAAGACATGTAATCACCTCTGCAGCTCCGTCTGAATGCTGGCTTGCCACGGTGTCCTCGAGGCAGCGTAGATTGGCTCCAGCTGATCTTCAGGGGGAGCGGTGGCAGGGAGGGATCTTCGAACACTGTTCAGCTCGAACGACCGGAGCATATCCGCCAGCGAGGCGTTCACGAACCGGCAGGCGCAGTGGCAGGCGGTGACGGCCGGCCTCGCGGAGCACATACGGCACGTGACCCGTTCTGACTTCGACGTGGAGGACTTGGAAAGTCCCCGCCATAACGTCCTCGTGTTCCACGGTGTGGGCGGGATCGGTAAGTCAACGCTCTCCCGCAAGATCGAGGCGTCACTCGCCCACAGTGAGCACCGCCCAGTGCAGTGGGAAGCGACATCTCACGAGGAAGGGATCCTGCCGGTCCGCATCGACCTCGCGCACGCCGCGGGCATGGACTTCGAGCGCGTCGTCCTCACCATCCGCCTTGCCATCGCCGCGCTCGGCGGGCCGATGCCGGCCTTCGACCTCGCTCTGCGCCGCTACTGGGAGCACAACCACCCGGGCGAACCGATCGAGGACTACCTGCGCAGGGGCGGGCTGCTGAGCCGCTTCAGCGCTGCTGCCGCTCTGCCTCAGCAGATGCAGTCCGCCCTCGGCGATGTCGCCCAGGCCCTGCTCCTGCCCGGCACCGTCGGCAGCGCGCTCGGGCACGGAGCCGGAGCGCTCATCAAGGCGTTACGCGAGCGGCGCCAGTCCGTACGCGCCCTCGCCGGCTGCTCCCGCTTGGCCGACCTCCTGGAAGCCGAGCCCGACCTGGAAGCCCTCAGCTTCTACCCGCATCTTCTCGCCTGGGACCTGGCCCAACTCCCGGCTGACGAGCGCGTACTACCCGTGATCCTTCTGGATACCTTCGAGGACACCGGCGACCGCACGCACCGCGACCTCGAACGCCTGCTCCAGCGCATCGTGTGGCTGATGCCCAACGCGTTCTTCGTCGTCACCGGACGCAACCGCCTTCAGTGGGCGGAAACGAGCCTGTCAGGCCAACTCGACTGGACCGGGCCGCACGCCTGGCCCGGCCTCGTCCCCGACACGACACCCACCCGGTCACGCGCATCCGGCCGTCAGATCCTGATCAGCGACTTCTCCCCCGAAGACTGCGAGGACTACCTGGCCCGCAGGCTCAGCCGCGACGGGCAGCCGCTGATCGACGAACCGGTCCGCCGGATCATCGCCGAGCGCTCCCATGGGCTGCCCCTGTACCTGGACCTGTCGGTCATGCGCTACCTGGAGCTGCGGCGCAGCGGCCGACAGCCGCAGGTCACGGACTTCGACCACGACTTCCCCGCCCTGATCACCCGCACCCTCAGAGACCTGACCGCCGAGGAACGCCACGTACTCCGCTCGGTCAGCCTGCTCAACGCGTTCTCCGTGCCCCTGGCCACCCAAGCCGCCGGCATGCAGCATGATGCGCCGGCCCTGCGGTTGACCGAGCGCCCCTTCATCCGGGAGTCCCCCTCCGGTGTGTGGCCCTTTCATGTCCACGACCTGATCCGCTGCGCCATTCGCAACGCGGACGACGCCAGTGACGACCGCTGGTCGGAGCAGGACTGGCAGCGCGCGGCCCATCGCGCCTTCCACGCTCTGGAATCGCAGTGGCGCCAGGACCTGCGGCGCGACCGCGCCGTCCTGGTCGGCTGCCTCCAGCAAGGGCTGCTCCTCGCACGGACCTTCCGTCTCGATCTCGGCTGGCTCGGCGATGCAGCATTCCAGTACGTGGGGGACTCGATCTGGGAACCGCTGGTGCTCCCAGCCGACGATGCCGCGTCGTCGGACGGCCTGCAGACTGCTGCGGATGCCCTGGTGGAAACGCTCAGTGCCATCGCCCGGCGCCAGCACGAACACCGTGAACGCACCGTCAGTCGGCTCTCCGCCGTCCTTGCATCGGGGTTGCTCCCCGATGGACTGGTCGAACTGGCCGCGTACTACCGGGCGAAGGCCCAGCGGGACCTCGGGCTGACCGAGGATTCTCGCCGCGGCATGCAGCATGTCGCGTCCGCCGGCGGTCGGCTCGCTTCCGCCGCACGACGGGGCCTGGCGCACCTGAGCCGAGTGTCCGGAGACTTCCCTGCGGCGGTGGAGGCCGCCGGGAGGCTGGGCTGGGCGGGACGGCACCATCGGGTGCTGGGGGACGTGTGGTGGGTACAGGGAGACATGGAACGGGCGGCAGCCGCCTATCTGGCGGCCCGGAGCGAGGCCGAAGAACACGGTGTGGTCGGCGAGACCGCCGTGGCCCAGGCACACCTCGCCTTCGCCGTATCCTTCGTCGACCCGCTTCGGGCCGACGACGAACTCGACCTCGCGGACCGGCTGCTGTCGCCCCTGAGTCTGCGCTCCAACGAGATGACCGCTCACATCGCCGCACTCGTGCGCGACGCAGGATTCGCCGTAGACCTGCCTGACCGGGCGGCCGTCCAGCTCGCAGAAATCGGCGTCTCCGGCATCTCCTACGCCGCGGCCAAACTACAACTGGCCCTGTGCTTCCACCACGCGGTCCTTGATGCCCAGGACAACCTCGCGGCTGACATCGCCCGCTTGCGCGAACTCACACAAAACGGCTACTACGCCTACTACGTCGAAATCGCCCACTTCATGGGCGGCCTCCCACTGCCTCCGAATACCGTACGAGCACAATGGATCGACGGGGAACGACAGACCCGGGAACGATGGCGCAACATAGTACTGGGACGCCGCGATCACGTCGGTGGGGTTCGTTGAGCCGCAGTACACGGTCTGCTGCTGCCAGGAGATTGCCCAGTTCTCCACAAGGCAGCGGCGACCCTGCCCGACTATCCAAGCGCAAATTCGCCGACGCAACGCGTCATGCAGACACGGCCAGCGTGCTGCCACACCACCCCTTTGGGAGAAATCTGGGAGATGATCTTCCCCCGGAGACGCGGCGAGCCCCTGCCGCACCAACCCAGACCAGCCTGCTGACCTGCACGTTTAGCAAGATCTTCAGGCGCCGATCTTGCCCGAACCTCATTCGGGACGAAGAGGTCGTGGGTTCAAATCCCGCCACCCCGACACAGGTCAGAGGGCCAATCGCGTGATCGCGATTGGCCCTCTGTCATGCTTGGGGGCTAAACGGGGAGCCAAACGAATTTGGTCAGGCCACCGCGTCGCCCTCTTCGGCGGCCTCCGTGCCCCTCAGCTTCAGTCCGGCCTTCTTCACGATGGCCGTGGAGTCTCGCCGGACGTTCGCCGCGTCAAGCGGCTCGCCGCTGCCAGTCGTGAAGACGCGGCCGGTCGGGCTCCGCTCCTTCCCTTTCCCTCTCGATGCTCGCTCCTGCTTCTGCCATCGCAGGTGCTCTTCGAGGACGTCGACCGCCTGCATCGGCAGAGCGATGGTCCGGTCCTGGCCGGACTGTGTCCCCGGCCCGGCCGCCCCTGCCGCCGGCCTCGTCCCGCGGCAGGGGATGGCCGAATCTCGTGGATCGCCGGACCGAGCCGGGTGATCGGGCCGCCGGCCGTGGTAGCCGACAGGTACGGTTTGGCCATGGATGTTTCCGGAAGGAGTGCGGACGACGTGAACACCAAGCTGCCGGAGGCCATCAAGGCCGCCGCGCGCCGCCTGCTGGTGGATCTGGGCGCCGGAGGGCTGTCCCTGGATGCCGTCGCCGCCGCCAGTGATCTTGCCGTCAGCGAGGTGGCAGGCGTCTTCCCGCACCGGAACGACCTGCTGACCGCGCTGGTCATCGATGCCTACAACGCCTCCGGCGCGGCGATGGAGCAGGCCGACCAGGCCGCCCGGGACGCGCAGGCTTCGGCGGGGGTGCGGCTGCTGGCGGTGGCGCGGGCGCTGCGGACGTGGTCCTTCGCCAACGTGGCCGAGTTCACGCTGATCTACGGTTCGCCGGTCCCGGGGTATCACGCCCCGCAGGAGACGGTGCCGCCCGCCTCGCGCACCCCCGAGGTGCTGGGCGCCGTCATCCGCTCGGCGCTTCAGGACGGTGAGCTCACCCCGCCCCAGCGGCCGCTGCCCGGCCCGTCGGTGCTGCTGCCGACGGCCGTGGAGGTCTTCGGTGGGGCGCCTGAGGCTCCGTTCGCGGACCTCATCGAACGTGGCATGGTGCTGTGGAGCAATCTGATCGGGCTCCTGGTGTTCCAGGTCTTCAGCCGTACCCACGACAGCGTCCAGGACCAGTCGGCCTTCTTCGACCGCGCCATCGCCGTGGCGGCTGAGGGGATCGGGCTCGTGGTTCCCTTGAGCGAGCACACCGACTAGTTCTGTTCGCCGCGTGCGCGGCGCCGACGGGGAATCAAGCCGTGAACTCCATTAGAACCCTCTGCTTCGTCATAGCGGCGCTCTCGTCGTATGCCGCGCTCGTCTACCGGCTCACCCAGGTGCGTCACAGCTGGCGGGACAACGCCTACCGCACCCTGGTGATCACGCTGCTGTTGCAGTGCCTCACCTTCACGATGGGCGCCGTCGCCATGGGAAGCGAGCGCTTCCTGGGCGTCGGCAACCTCGCCATCCTCGTGATGCACGTCTCGGCGGTCGCTTTCTGCGTCAGCTCGCAGATCATCCTGCTGCGCTGGGCGACCGCCGCCGAGGAGGCGGTGCGCAAGACCCGCTACTGGCTGATCGCCGGTATCGCCCTCAACGCGCTGCTGATCGGGCTCTTCCTGATCGCCGACGGCCCGGGGCGGCCGGCCTCGGACTTCAACAGCGGCAGCGGTCAGCCGCTGGTCCTCACCTACCTCTTGGTCTTCATCGTCTCCCAAGCGGTTCCGTGCGTCACCATCTTCCGCCAGTGCGGCCCCTACGCCCGGATGACCGACAAGGCCGAGCTGCGGCAGGCCCTGCACCTGCTCTCCGTCGCCGCGATGGTCCTCTTCCTCTACTGCCTGTCCAGGACCGTCAACATCCTCACCTCGGCGTGCGGGTTCGACATCGGCGTCTGGCAGCTCGCCGCCAACGTCTTCAGCGCGGTGGGCATCGCCACCCTCTCGCTCGCCCTGACGATCTCCTCCTGGGGACCGTCGGCCGGCAAGCTGCTGGAGTGGGCGCGCAGCTACCGCTCGTACCGGGCGCTGTACCCGCTCTGGCGGGATCTGTACGAGTCCTCCCCGGACATCCTGCTGGAGCCGCCGGGGGCCTCGGTCTCCGACCTCAACTACCGGCTCCACCGCCGGGTCATCGAGATCCGCGACGGATGGCGGGATCTGCGTCCCTACATCGAGCGCACGGCGGGCGGGACGCCCGGCGCGGACCGCGGGGCGAGCGATGAGTCCCGGCAGGCGCTGGCCGAGGCGGCCCAGATCCGGCAGGCCCTGCACGCCAAGCGCGTCGGCGTCGTCCCCGACGACAACAAGGACGCCGGCGACTTCGAGGACCGCGATACGAACAACTTCACGGCGGAAGTCGACTGGCTCACCAAAGTCGCATACGCGTATCGTAAACTCTAGAACGCGGGCTAAGATCACCCGCGTTGAGAGCTCCCGCCCCGGTCCGTTCCCCCGTCGGACCGGGGCGGGTTTTTTTCTCGGTTCCCCCGTTCCCCCGTTACCTGCGTTGTTCCCCCGTGTGTCCCGCAGGTCCCCCGTTGTTCCCCCGTTGTTCCCCCGTATTCACCTGTCGGACCGGACGCGATGTCCCCGTCCGGTCCTGGGCCGGCCCTTCCCCCGAGGGCCGGCCCAGACCGACATGGCCGGCAACCAACTCGGCTACCCCCGTAAGCAAAGTTAGCTGACAGCTATCGGCGGGATCCACGTTGACGGAGTCTCGGTCGATTGTCAACTGACGGCTAATCTGCGAAACTGGCGATTAGCCGAGGGCTAACAGCCTGGGAGGTGACGGGAGGGAGACCCACAATGTCCGAGACTGAGGACCGGCCCAAGCTGGCGGTGCGTCTGGACAACCTCTTCAAGACGGTTCGTCCCAAGGGCAAGCACTGGACCAATGCCGAGGTGGCAGAGGAGCTGAAGCAGGCCAACCCCGAACTCCGCGTCGGGGGCGTGTACTTGTCGCAGTTGCGGACGGGCAAGCGGTCCAATCCCTCCCCGGACCTCCTGGAGGCGCTGGCGCGCTTCTTCGGCGTGTCGGTCGCCTACTTCTTCGACGACGAGGTCGCCGAGTCGGTGCTCAGCCAGGTCGCCGCCATCGAGGCGCTGCGGCAGGCGGGCGTCCGCTCGGTGGCGATGCGGGCGGCCGGGATGAAGAAGGAGAACCTCCAAGCCATCACCGCCATCATGGACCAGTACCGGCAGATGCAGGGCCTGCCGCCCGTCACCGACCCCACGGAGGGCGAGTGAGGAGCACAGGGGGGTGAGGGGCGTCAGGAAGGGCCGCGCGGCCGACCAGGACCGCCGCAGCCAGCTCAAGCGGCTCCGGAAGGCCGGCGCCCAGCGGATCATCGAACTCGATCTGCCCGAGGTCTCCGACGTCGCCGAACTCTGCCGCCACCTCAGCGAGATCCGGGACCGTCCGATCACCCTGGTCCCGATGCAGATGCCCGCGTCACACCCGTGCGGCATATGGGTCGCCGCCCGCGACGAGGACCTGATCTTCTACGACGCCAACACGACCAGCGCGCATCAGGAGCACATCATCTTGCACGAGCTGGGTCACATCATCTGCTGCCACCGCGGGGCGGGTTGGCTGGACGAGGCGAGTGCCCGCCTCCTCTTCCCCAACCTCGACCCCGACCTCGTGCGTGACATGCTCCTGCGCGCGACCTACGACGACGTCCAGGAGCAGGAGGCGGAGATCATCGCCTATCTGCTCTCCCAACGGGTGGGCAGCACCGCGGAACGGCACGGCGCACCCGCGGCCGGGGACACCGCAGGGCCCCAGGATGCCGCGGACGCCGGGAAGACCGCCATGCTCAGCCGGATCGAACGCACCCTGATCTGACGTGAGGTACTCATCCGCCCGCGGCCGCCACCTCCTCGGCCAGGATCGCCACGGCCCGTCGGATGTCGTCCTCGTGGTGCTCGCTGGTGACGAAGAACCGCAGCCGGGCGAGCCCCTCCTCCACGGCGGGGTGGAAGATCGGGTCGGCAATCACACCACGGTCGAACAGCCGGTCCGCGACGCGCAGAGTACGCGCCGAGCCGCCGAGGAGACAGGGCACGATCGGCGTGTGGGCGCTGGAGCCGGTCGCCAGACCGGCCTCGGTGGCCAGGCCGCGGAAGAGATCCGCGTTCCGCCGCAGCGTGCGCACCCGGTGCGGTTCCGCCTCGATCAGCTCGATGGCGGCCAGCGCCGCGGCCGCGTTGGCCGGGGTCAGGCCGACGCTGTAGACGAAGCCCGGCAGTGTGTGCCGCAGCCACCGCACCATCCGGGCCGAGCCACCGAGGTAACCGCCGCAACTGGCAAAGGACTTGGAGAGGGTGCCCATCCACAGGTCCACGTCGGCACGGTCGACGCCGTGGAACTCACCGACGCCGCGGCCGCGTTCGCCCACCGTGCCGATGCTGTGCGCCTCGTCGACCATCAGCAGGGCGCCGTAGCGCTTCTTCAGCTCGACCACGGCGGGCAGGTCGACCACGTCGCCGTCCATGCTGTACGCGCCCTCGACGGCGATCAGCACCCGCCGGAAGCGGGACCGGTTCCGGCGCAGCACGTGTTCCAGCTGACCGATGTCCTCGTGGGCGAACGGGCGCCGCGCCGCGCCGGACAGGGTGATGCCCTGGAGGATGCTGTCGTGGGCCAGCGCGTCGTGCACCACGAGGTCCCCGGCGCCGACCAGGTGGCCTATCGCGGTGACGTTGGTGGCGTGACCGCTGACCAGGGCCAGGCAGTCCCCGACGCCGAGGAAGGCGGCCAGCGCCCGCTCCAGCCGTACGGTCAGGTCCCGTTCGCCGGAGAGCACCCGGCTGGCGGAGACCGATGTGCCGTACCGGTCTATCGCCTGGTGCACGGCCTCGTTGACCGCCGGATGGCCGGAGAGTCCCAGGTAGTTGTAGCTTCCGAAGGACAGGTACGGCCGGCCGCCGATCACCGTGGTGTCACGGATGGTGCCCTGGTGCACCCGGAAGTACGGGAAGTCGGCACCCGTGTCGGCGATCGAGGTCAGCAGGTCCTCGAACCGCCCCACCTCGGGGAAGTCGTCGACGCACGCGGTGGCGGCGTCCCAGTGGGCCTCGGTCTGCCGGGGCAGTGGCGCCCCCGCGGCCGGCGGCTCCATGAGATGCGGGTCGACCAGCGCGATCAGGCGCTCGATGGTGAGGCCGGGCTGGAACATCTCGTCGGTGCGGAAGCCCGGTATCCGCTTGCCGATGTTGACCTCCAGCTCCTGCAGCATCAGGGAGTCGAAGCCGAGGTCGGCCACCAGGGCCATCGGCTCGCTCAGGTCGGAGAGGGGGAAGACGCCGGTCCGCGAGACCTCTTCGAGTACGAGGGAGGCGGCGGCCGCGGTGCCGGTCCCCGGCGCCACCGCGAGCGCCGGCCCGGGCGGGGCGATCTGGGCGTGCTGAGCGGATCGCACCTGTCCGGCCATTGCGAGGGCCTGGGCGGGAGTCTCCACGACGGTGGGGGTGTCCTTGGCGGGGGAAGTCTCCGCGACGGCGGAAGTGTCCTCGGCCGGCGGAGTCTCCGCGGCATCGCGGGCGGAGTCGTTCACCACCCAGTGGCGGCGCGGGGCGAGCGGGCTGGGCGGCAGGGTGCACGGGGGTATCCGCTCCCCTTCCGGACGGAGCCCTGCGCCGCCGACCGCGTGCTCGGCGAGCCCGTCCGGCGTTCCGGTCCGGCCCGCCGCCACGGCGTCGGCCGCCGCGGTCAGCTTGGCAACGGCATCGGCGGCGTCCTCAGCCACCAGGGCGAGGCGTTCCGGAAGCGCGGCCCGGCGGGCCAGGGTGTCCGCCACCCCGGCCAGCGGAAGCCGCTCGCCGACGATGGTGTCGGACACTTCCCGGGCGTAACGAGCCAGCCCGGCCCGGTCACGGGCACTGAGGACGAGGAGGTGCGGCCTGCCCTCCGGTGCCGGGCGGGCAGGTGCCGCTGGGGGCTCCTCCACCACTACGTGGACGCCGGTGCCACCGAAGCCGAAGGCGCTCACTCCCGCCCGGCGCGGATGGCCGGATCCCGGCCATCGGGCCGGCGCCGTCGGGACGGTCAGCCCCGCGGCGTCGAGACCGGCCCGGTCGGCCAGGTCGAACTCCGGCTGCGGCGGTACCACTCCCCGCTGCACGGCCAGCACGGTCTTGATGAGCCCGGCCATCCCCGCGGCGTTGAGCGAGTGCCCGACCACCGCCTTCACCGCGCCGAGGAAGGCGGGGGCGCTGCGCACACCGCGCAGTTCGCGCAGCACACCGAGTTCGACCGGATCGCCGACCGCGGTCCCGGTGCCGTGCGCCTCCAGGTAGCCCACCGAGTCCAGGGGCACGCCCGCGTCCCGGTAGGCCCGGCGCAGCGTACGGAGCTGGCCGGCCGCCTGAGGATGCAGACCGCCCTGCACGGTCCCGTCGTTGGCCGTGCCCACCCCGCGGATCACCGCGTAGACCCGGTCGCCGGCCGCCAGCGCGTCGGCCAGCGGCCGCAGCACCAGGATTCCGGCACCCTCTCCCAGGACGAAGCCGTCGGCCTGCGCGCCGAACGGCAGGCACCGGCCGCTGCGCGAGATGGCGCCGATCCGGCACAGCCCGACCAGCAGGTCGGGGGTGAGGACCAGTTGCGCACCACCGGCGAGGGCGATCCGGCAGCGGCCGGCACGCAGCGCGAAGACGGCGTTGGCGACGGCCATCAGCCCGCCGGAACACGCCGAGTCCAGCGCATAGCTCTCGCCGTGCAGATCGAAGACCGAGCTGATCGTGTTCGGTCCCATGTTGAGCAGGAGCCCGGCCACGGACGTGCCGTGCAGCCCGTCGACCGCGCGGACCATCTCCGGCCAGCGGGGATCAGCCGACCGCGCCCCGAACTCCCCGCCGGCCAGCTGCCGCATCCGGATCTGCATGAGGGAGATCTCGCGGTAGCCGCTCTCGGTGAGCGAGGTGATCACCGAGGTCTCCTCGCGGTCGAAGCCCTCGGTCTCCCACCCCGCGTCCTGGATCGCCTCACGGGCGAGGTCGATCAGCAGCCGGTGCTGGGGGTCCATGGACTTCGCCCGCCGTGGCGGGATGCCGTAGTGCGCCGCGTCGAAGTGGCCCACGTCCGGCAGCAGCGCCATGGTGTCCGTGTAGGCCGCGGAGGAGTCGCGGAGGCTGTCGCTGAGGAAGGCGGCGGTGCGCCACCGCGAGTCGGGAACGGGGGAGAACTGCGCCTGCGGGTCGGTGAGGAGCCGCCAGTACTCGTTGACGTTCCGTGCCCCGGGGAAGCGGCAGGCCATGCCCACGATCGCGATGTCCGCGGGCCGTGGTCCCGCCGTATCCACCGGTGAGGCCGGACCCGCTGCGGGATCGTTCGCTGTCACAGGTATCACGCGGTACCGGCCAGTCGGTCACGCCACCAGTCCACAGTCGCCTTGACCTGCTCGTCCAGCGGGGTGGCCCGTACCTTGAAGGCGGCTTCGTACGCGCTCGCGTCGACCACGAAGGGACGGTCGAACTGGTACCGGATCTCCTTCATCTCGCGGATCAGCGGGGAGAGCAGCGACGCGACGGCGAGCACGGCCGGCGGGAGCGGGCGCACCGCGACCGGCCCCGTTCCCGACTCGGCGGCGAGGAGGTCGGCCATCTCCCGAGCGGACCGGGCGGGCTCGTTCGGTACGTGCCAGGCCCGGCCCCACGCCTGTTCCGCACCCGCGACCTCGACCAGGGCGCGGGCCACGTCGGGGAGGTAGCACCAGCTGTGCGGGGCATCCGGGTCCCCGAACGTGGAGACCGGCTTGCCGCGCAGCAGCCGCGGCATGACCCGTTCGGCCAGGTGCCCGCCATCGGTCACACCGGGCCCGAAGAAGTCCGAGGCCCGCACCTCGACCGCCTTGATCCGGCCCTGTTCGTGCAGTTCCCGGGCCTGCTGCCAGACGGCGGCGCGGATCCGCCCCTTGCGGCTGGTCGCCGCGAGCGGGAGTTCCTCGGTCATGGGGCCGTCCACCGGGCCGTAGCCGTAGAGGTTGCCCAGCATGACCAGGACGGCGCCGCTCGCCTCGGCCGCCGCGCAGAGCGAGGAGGCCAGCGGCGGCCACTCGTCCGTCCAGCGGTGGTAGGGCGGTCCGGCACAGTTGAAGATCGCGGCCGCTCCCTGCGCGGCCTCGCTCAGCCGCGTGCGGTCCGCCGCGTCGAACGCGAGATGCTCGATGCCGGGCTCGGGGCTTCGGCCCGACTTAGTCACGACCCGTACCGAATGCCCCTTTTCGACCAGTAGTCGAGCGGTGGCCGCTCCGGCGGGCCCGAATCCTATGACGACGTAAAGACTCACGCTCGCACACTAGCGCGGGGGTGCGCCGCCCTTGGAACGGATACCCAAGGGGGCGTCACCCCGAGGCCCTCCTCTGGCGGACGGAGGCCGCCCACCATACGCTGCCGGCGGCCGGCAGCACCTGCCCCTGAGCGCGGCGTCGGCCCGCTCGTGGACGGCACGGGCCTCGGGCACGAGAAGGCCGTGGTAGTCGTCGGCCGCGAAGAGAAGGTGCGGTACGACGCTCACGGCGCCACACCAGAGCACATAAGCCCAGGTCAGAAGCTATCTGACCGCCCAAGCTCCGTCGCGTCCCAGGCTGATGGCTCCGGCACCGTTGGCACGGGCGACGCTCTCGCCATCGTGGCTGGCTGTCGGCGGAGACCGCCGCTCCCGCCTCCGGTGTGCCCGTCCGGATGATGACCCGTGCTCCGGCATACGCAGGCTTCGCCTGTAGTGCCCACGCGGGAGATGAAGACGGAATTGGGGGGAACTCCACCGGAATCGTGTGGCCTTGGAGCGAAACTGGATCAACATGACGCACCACCAGGGGGGTTGGCCATGGTTCAGGCCATCGGACAGGACAGCGCGCATCAGGAACAACCCGGTGGCGCGGCACCCGCGCACGCCACCGATCAGGCGGTGCTCATGGGCACCGCGCTCGTAGCGGCCTTCACGGTGAACAACGACCACAGCAACTGGGACTTCTCCGACTTCATGGTCGGATCAGCGCTGGTACTCATTCTGGCCGCCTACTACCGGCCTCAACGGCCGAGACAGCGCTGGGAGCGGCAACTGAAGGCCGGCGCGTTCGCATCCGTGGCAGCCCTGTGTCTGTGTGTGATGCTCGGTTGTCCCGAAAGCCTGATGTTCGGCGGCGACACCACCGACACCCGGCTCGTCCCCATCGGCTGGTGCGTGTTCACAGCGGCCCTGTATCTGCTGCACTTCATCCAGCACGGCAGCGGCGGTGTGACCAGGCGCCTCACCGGGCTCCACGGCGTAGGCCGTCTCTCACGGATCGTCGTCCGGGGCAGGTGACCCCGGCAGGATCCTGCGGTACAGCAGCCGGATACAGCAACCGCAGCAACAGCCCCCTCCACGGGAGCGCCGGGCAGTCACGGTAGCTGGGCATGAGGACCGCCCTCGACCACATACGCAGGCCATGGGCCGTTCTCACTCGCAGAGCCGAGGGTGGCGAGTGAGCCCACGGCGGCGCCGAGCAGTGCAGCCGATCCAGCGTCCATGGCCTCATTCTGCCGACGGCCGGGTCTTAGCCGGCCGGCAACCTGGGCGGCCGTCGTATCTTGACCGCTGCCACCTTTCAGGACGAAGATCCTCCCGCCGATCAAGGGGGCTGTGATGCTGCGGTTCATGGACTGGTCCATAGTCGCGATGGGATGCGCGCTGGTCCTCGCGAGTCTTGGCGTCCGGTGGTGGGAACGGGACAAGGGGCGGAAGGGAGCCGGCCTCGATCAGGGCAGGCGCTTCCCGGGAGCGTGGTTCCTGCTTCTCTTGGGCCTGGGGATGATAGGCGCCAAGGTGCCGGGACTGTTGTACGCGCCTCACCCCGTCGTCGTGATCGTGGACACTGTCAACGTCGTGTTGGCGGTCACAGTGCTGGTCTTGGTCCTTCGTGCGGGGCGTCGCTTCTCGTGGGCACGTGTTCCACGCGCCCACGAATGACAGCAACGAGCGCGAACGGCGCCGGCACCCGACCCCCGAGCCGCCGGGGAGCTTCGGCCTCGCCCTTCGAGCGGCGCGCTCGACGTACTGACCCGCGAGACGATGAAGGGCACGTCGCGTCGCTACCTCCACCAAGGTGACTGGACGAAGCGCGGCCAGGCCGAACTGCGAACCATCAGGGCTGGCGGCGTACGGCGGTGATCACCAGCTCGGAGCGGTCCACCCTCGGCCGGTCAGCCGAGATGTTCCGCGTGCCCGCCCCGCATGCGGTGCTCGCAGCAGCCGTGCGGCGGCCTGAGGTGGGGGTCTTCGGGCCCCGAGGCGCTTGGCTGGGTGAGCGACGTGGCGCATTGGGCGCGTTGTGCGTCGTCGAGCATCTTGTCGCTGTCGGAGGTGGCGTTGGCCAGGCCGGCGCAGCAAAGGGTCAGCAGCAGGGCTCCGGCGGCGATGGGGAGGGTGCGGCGAGGCGGGGGAGGGGCCAGGAGGGCTCGGACCCGTTGGGGTACGGGGCCGCCGGTGACGGCGAGGTGCGGGGGGCTCGCCGTGCGGGGTGAGGACGCTAGAGCGGCCCGTCCGACGGCGCGGGCGACGACCCGCCGGCTGCCGACCCGCGCCGCCGCCTCCTCGTCGGCCCAGCGCTCCAGGGCGAAGCCGCCGGCTGCGGCCAGGGGACGCAGCAGCGGGTTGAGGGCCGCGGCCAGTCGCCACAGACTCTGGAACACGTGGTGCCGGCCGCGCAGATGGGCCCGTTCGTGTGCCAGCAGGGCCTCGCGTTCCTCGTTGTCGAGGCAGCGCAGCATGCCGCGTGACACCACGATGCGTCCGGGCGCACCGGGCAGGGCGAAGGCGTGCGGAGTGTCGTCGTCGACGACGACCAGCTCGCTGTCGCCGGACAGGCGAGCACACTCGCGCCGGGCCCACAGGAGGTGGCGGGCCTGTCGTACGGCGGCGAGGAGCAGGGAGGCGGTGCCCGCCAGCAGGACGAAGGCGCTGATGACCGCGACGTCGAGCAGGACCGGATCCTCGGCCCGCAGCGCCGGCACCGACCAACGGCCCTCCGCCGCCACCTCGGGGATCTGGGCGATCCCGGTGAACGCCAGGAGAGCCAGTGAGCCCGCCCAGCCGACCGTCGTCACCAGCGCGGTGCACGCCAGTGCCCAGGCCGCGGGACGCGGGGCGAGCCGACGAGCCAACCGCGGTGCGCACACGGTCAGTACGGCCGTGACGGCGAGCGGAACGTAGACGCTGATCAGCACCGGCTCACCCCTTGCCGTACGGGCGGAACGCACACGCGGATCGGCACCCGCTCACCCCTTCTCGTCCCAGTTCCCGGCGCCGTCGCGGCTCTCGTGCCCGGACAGCAGCTGGTGCAGCAGTCGCTCGTCCCGTTGGGACAGCTCGGAGACGAATCGGGTCAGCACCGCCTCGCGGTCGGAGCCGCCCTCCAGGAGTGACTTCATGCGCTGTGCGGTGTGGGACGCCTCGTCGCGGGCCGGCTCGTAGGCGTATCCACGGCCCTCCCTGTGCCGGACCAGCATCCCCTTGTCGTACAGCCGGGACAGGATCGTCAGCACGGTGGTGTAGGCCAGATCGCCCGGCAGGCGCTCCAGGACCTGGCGCGCGGTCAGCGGACCGTCGGCGGACCAGAGGGCGGCGAGCACGTTGCTCTCGAGTTCGCCGCGGGCCCGCCTGCCGGATGCGCCGCCGGCCTCGTCCTCCCTGGGGTGGTGCACCGTTCCTCTTTCCGTCGCTTTGCCTTCAGACAGGCTACCCGGCGACCTTCTACTAGTTGTAGGAGGTAAGCTCCGGGCTTTGAAGGGCGAACTACTACAACTTGTAGTTTCGCTGTGCCCTTCCCATGTCTCCTCCCCTTTCTCCTTCCCCGTTCTCTTCCCACGTGTCCTCCCATCTGCGCAGAGGAAAACCCATGGCCAACCCCGGACTCACACTTCGGCGACACAGGACCGCGGATGTTCTGCCGGCGCCCCGCACGGTGGCGATGTGCTCGGACCGGGTCGCGATCGTCTCGGCGAGTGTCGGCGCCGGCCACGACGGTGCCGCCGCCGAGCTGGAGCGCCGCCTCACGGCGGACGGGCTGGTCGTCGACCGGCACGACCTGCTGGACCTGCTGCCCGCCGGACTCGGCCGGGCCGTCCGGGACGGCTACCACCGCATGCTCGTCCGGGCACCGTGGGCCTACCAGCGGCTCTACACCGGCACCGAGCGCGCCGGTGGCAGCGGCCCCGCGGCGCGCGCCCTGCTCCGCGCCGCCGAGGACCGCGTACTGCGCGCCCTGCACCCCGGCACCGGCACGGTCGTCTCCACCTATCCCGGAGCCAGCCGTGTGCTGGGCAACCTGCGCCTCGCCGGACGCCTGACCGCCCCGGTCGTCACCTACCTGACCGACTTCTCCGTGCATCCGCTGTGGGTGGCCGACGGTGTGGACGTCCACCTCGCGGCGCATGCCGTGCCCGCCGCCCAGGCGCGGGCGGCCGGAGCCCGGGACGTCCGGGTGTGCGGGCCGGTCGCCGACCCCCGGTTCCGCCCGTGCGGCACACCGGAACGCGACCGTGCCCGGGCCGGTTTCGGGCTGCCGTACGACGCCCCGCTGGCCCTGCTCGTCGCCGGGTCCTGGGGTGTCGGGCCCGTCCGGCAGGTGGCGCGCGAGCTGCGCGACTGCGGAGCCGCCGTCCCGGTCGTCGTCTGCGGCCGCAACGAGGCCCTGGCCCGGCAACTGGCCGCGGACGGGATCGAGCACGCCTACGGCTGGGTCGACGACATGCCCGGCCTGATGCACGCGGCCGACGTCCTCGTGCAGAACGCGGGTGGGCTGACCTCCCTGGAGGCGTTCGCCGCGGGCCTGCCCGTGGCCAGTTACCGCTGCATACCGGGGCACGGCCTGACCAACGCCGCCGCCCTGGACGAGGCGGGCGTCGCCGCCTGGATCCGTGACCCGGCCGACCTCAAGAGCGTGCTGTGCGACCTGGTCGACGGCTCGCTGGGGCGGCAGCAGCGTGCAGCAGGGCTCGACCTGTTCGCACGGTCCGCGCACGACGGCCCGGCGGCCGAGATAGCCCGCGTCCACCGCTCGGGTCCGCCGCCCCTGCCCGCGCAGCCCGGCGCACGAAGGCGCGGCCGCCGGCGGCGGCTCGCGGTCACCGGTACGGTGGCCTGCGCGGTGTGGGCCTGCGCGGTCGGCACCGGGGTCGCGACGACGTACGACCCACCTGCCCTGCTGCACGCCCTCGGCCACAGCCTCGACCCGGACCGCCTCGCGACCGGCCACGGCCACGCTCCGGAAGGGCGCCACTCGTGACGACGCCCCGTCCGCTGCGGGCGGCCGCCCTGACCGCCACCGCACTCGCGGCCCTCCACTGCGCACCCGTCATCTCCACCTTCGGCCCGCTGCGCAACCGCGTCATGCCCCGCCTCTCCGGCCGGGGCCGGCCGGACCACGTCGCGCTCACCTTCGACGACGGACCCGACCCCCTGTCCACCCCCTTCTTCCTGCGCACGCTCGACCGGCGCGGCGTGCGCGCCACCTTCTTCCTGCTCGGCAGCGCGGCCCACCGCTCCCCCGGCCTGGTGCGTGACATCGCCGCCGCGGGCCACGAGATCGGCATCCACGGCTGGCTGCACCGCCCCCTGCTGCTGCGCGGCCCGCGCGCCACCTACGACGACTTCGCCCGCGCCCGCGACACGGTCGCCGCGATCACCGGCGGCCCGCCCACGCTCTTCCGCCCTCCGTACGGGGTCATGTCCACCGCCGCCCATACGGCGGCCCGGCGGCTGGGCCTCACCCCGGTGCTGTGGACCTGCTGGGGCGAGGACTGGACGGCCCGGGCCACACCGGAGTCGGTCCACCGCACGGTGGTCTCCGGCCTGGACGGCGGTGGCACCGTCCTGCTCCACGACTCGGACTGCACCTCCGCCCCTGGCGCCTGGCGTTCGGCCCTGGGCGCCCTTCCCCGCATTCTCGACACCTGCGAGCAGCGGGGCTACGAGGTCGGCCGGCTGTCCGACCACGGGTGGGCCGGCAGCGCCGCGAGCCATGGCTCGCGGGCTCAGTCCGTCTGAGGCCGGGCCAGGCCGTGGTCGTAGGCGAAGATCACCGCCTGGACGCGGTCGCGGGCGCCGATCTTGGCGAGGACGCGGCCGACATGCGTTTTCACCGTGGACTCCGACAGGACGAAGCGGGCGGCGATCTCGCCGT
The DNA here is from genome assembly GCF_000497445.1 of Streptomyces roseochromogenus subsp. oscitans DS 12.976. Taxonomy (NCBI): domain Bacteria; kingdom Bacillati; phylum Actinomycetota; class Actinomycetes; order Kitasatosporales; family Streptomycetaceae; genus Streptomyces; species Streptomyces roseochromogenus. The sequence continues at coordinate 4,264,929 of NZ_CM002285.1, forward strand.
TGGTCCAGCCCTTGCCGATGGCGACCAGGATCTCCCGTTCGCGGTCGGTCAGGGAGGCCAGTCGCGGGTCCTCGGCGATGCCGTCGGTGCCGGAGGGTACGAGGCGGGCGAACTCGTGGAGGAGACGGCGGGTGAGCGCGGGGGCGATGACCGCGTCCCCGACCGCCACGGCGCGGATGCCCGCGAGCAGTTCCTCGGGCCTGGCGTCCTTGAGGAGGAAGCCGCTGGCTCCGGCGCGCAGGGCCGCATGGACGTACTCGTCGAGGTCGAAGGTGGTCAGCACGAGGACGCGGGAGCGGTCGCCGGCGGCGACGATACGGCGGGTGGCCTCGATGCCGTCCATGCCCGGCATGCGTACGTCCATGAGGACGACGTCGGGACGCAGTTCGGCGGCCTTGCGCACGGCTTCGGCTCCGTGAGCGGCCTCGCCGAGCACCTCCGTCTCGGGCACGGAGTCGAGGAGCATGCGGAAGCCGTACCGCTGGAGCGGCTGGTCGTCCACGACGAGCACGGTGGTCATCGGGCACCGCCCTGGGGTGCGAGGTCGAGAGCGGCCCGCACCGTCCATCCCGTACCGGCGGGACCCGCGCTGACGTGTCCGCCGTAGAGAGCCGCTCGTTCCCGCATGCCCACCAGGCCGTGTCCTTCCTCGTTCGCCGTGCCGGGACGGCCGGCCGGGACCGACGGGCCGGAGTCCTGGACGGTGATGGTCAGCCGCGTGTCCGCCACGACGATCGCCAAGTGTGCACAGGCGCCCGCACCGGCATGCTTCAGGGTGTTCGTCAGGGCCTCCTGCACGATGCGGTAGACCGTGAGCTGCACCCCGCTGTCGAGGGCCTCGATGTCACCGGCGGTGCGGTAGACGACCTCCAGGCCGGCGGCGCGCACGCCTTCGCACAGCGCGTCGATGTCCGCGAGCCCGGGCTGCGGGCTCAGCTCGGCCTCGCCCCGTCGGCCGTCCGCCTCGCGCAGCACGCCGAGCACCCGGCGCAGTTCGCCCAGCGCCTGCCGGCCGGTGTCGCCGATGAGGTGCAGGGCCTCCCTGCCCCGTTCCGGGGCGACGGCGGTGGCGTAGGCGCCTGCGTCGGCGAGGGTGATGATGACGGACAGGTTGTGGCCGACGATGTCGTGCATCTCGCGGGCCACCCGCGTCCGTTCGGCCGCGACGGCGAGTCTGCCGCGCTGGTCGCGTTCGATCTCCAGCCGGGCCGCGCGGTCCCGCAGCCCGGCCAGCTGAGCCCGCCGGATGCGGATCATCAGGCCGAGCGCGAGGGCCGCGGTCGCCGTGCTGAGGAGGAAGAAGAGCGCGTCCCAGACCGACACCGCCGCCGACACCCGCGCCGCGACCAGGCCGAGCGCACCCGCCATGACCACACAGGCCCATGGCAGCTGCCGTAGCCGCCCGTGCAGGGTCAGGCTGTACAGGGCGACGAAGAGGGCGACGTCCGCACGGAGTACGGCGCCGAGCGACCACTGCAGGACGAACACGGCCGAGACGGCGCCGAAGGCCACGGCGGGCGCCCGCCGCCGCCACAGCAGCGGCAGCACCAGTCCGGCCTGGAGAGCCAGCATCCCGGCCGGGGGCAGCTGGGTGAACGCCAGGCGGAAGCGGCGGTGGCCGTCGCCGTCCCCGTCGGTCCCGATCCCGTGCAGCAGGTCCGGCAGGCAGAACATCAGGAAGACCAGGACCACCACCGCGGTGTCCAGCACCCACGGACGGTCCCGGTCGGCGTGCCGGAGCCGCTGGCCGGCCCGGCCGAGCCGGGCGACCAGCGGCCCCATCCCGCCGAGATCTTCGGTGGTCACGGAATTCACCACACCATGATGCGGTGCCGGTACGCGGACATCGCCGCTCAGACGTCGCTGCGCAGCATCCGGTACGCCGCCCCCGCCAGCGCCAGCGCCGTCCAGCCGAGGAAGACCAGGAGCCCGGCGCCGGGCGACAGAGTGGTGGAGTCATGGGTCAGGGCGAAGATCGACTCGCCCGCGTGGCTCGGCAGATAGGGGTCGATGCCGCTCTGCCACGAGGTGGGCAGCAGGGAGATCAGCCCGGGTACCAGCATGAGGGCGGCGACCAGGACCGAGATACCGCCGGCCACGGACCGCAGCCACGCGCCCAGCGCGGTGCCGATCACACCGACCAGGCCCAGGTAGAGCCCGGCGCCCAGCAGGCTGCGTACGACGCCGGCATGGCCGAGGCCCAGGGCGGCGGGCGTGCCGGACACGATCTGGCTGCCGACGAGGAAGGCGACGAACGCGCCGACGGTGGCGACCACCAGCGCGACGAGCCCGTACACCGCCGCCTTGGACCACAGCACGGGCAGCCGGCGCGGCACGGCGGCCAGGGTCGAACGGATCATGCCGGTGGAGTACTCGCCCGCCGTGACCAGCACGCCGAGCACACCGAGGGCCAGCTGGGCGAAGTTGGTGCCGAAGAGGGACAGGCTCACGGCTGTCGCGGTGGCGAAGTCGCGGTCCATGTGACGGCCGGAGTCGAGGTTGGACTTGTAGTGGCTCGCGGCGATGACGCCGAAGGCGACCAGGAACAGCAGGCCCAGGCCGAGGGTGATCCAGGTGGAGCGCAGGGACCAGAGTTTGGCCCACTCCGAGGACAGCACGCGCCGTCCGGTCACCCGGTAGCCGGGGCGGGGCGCGGCCGCCGGAGCGGTCTCGGGGGTCTCGGGGGTCTCGGGGGTTGCCGTGAGGGTGCTCATGCCGCGCTCCCGGAGGTGTCGGTGCCGGTCGTGGAGCCGTGGTACTCGACGGCGTCCCTGGTCAGTTCCATGAATGCCTCTTCCAACGACACCGCCTTCGTGGTCAGCTCGAACAGCGGGATCCCGTGCTCGGCCGCCTTCAGCCCGATCTCACGGGCGCTCGCCCCGGTGACCTGCAGTTCCTCGGTGCCGACGCGGCCGGTGATCTCCACGCCGGGTCCGGCCAGCAGGTCCCGCAGCCGGGCCGGGTCCTGCGTCGCGACCTTCACGGTGTCGCCGCCCGCCTCGCGGACCAGGTCCCGTACGGTCGTGTCGGCCAGCAGCCGTCCCCGGCCGACGATGATCAGGTGGTCCGCGACCAGGGCCACCTCGCTCATCAGATGCGAGGAGACGAACACCGTGCGCCCCTCGGCCGCGAGCGACGTCAGCAGGTTGCGGATCCAGAGGACACCCTCGGGGTCCAGACCGTTCACGGGCTCGTCCAGCATCACCGTCTGCGGATCGCCCAGCAGCGCGGCGGCGATACCGAGCCGCTGTCCCATGCCGAGCGAGAAGGCACCGGCCCGCTTCTTCGCGACGCTGCCGAGACCGGCGAGTTCGACGACCTCGTCGACCCGGCGGCGCGGAATGCCGTGGGTCAGCGCGAGCGCCCGGAGATGGTTGTAGGCCGAGCGGCCCGGGTGGATCGACTTCGCCTCCAGGAGCGCCCCGACCTCCTGCAGCGGCGCCTGATGCCGGGCGTAGTGGCGGCCGTTCACCGTGACGGAGCCGCTCGTCGGCGCGTCCAGCCCGACGATCATGCGCATCGTCGTGGACTTGCCCGCCCCGTTGGGTCCCAGGAAGCCGGTCACCGTGCCCGGCCGCACGGTGAAGTCCAGGCCGTCGACAGCTGTCTTCTCCCCGTACCTCTTGGTGAGCTGCTGTGCGTCGATCATTCGCGTTCTCTCTCTCGGACCGCGGCGTCCGGCACGCCCGACGCCTCCTCCGCCACGCTAGGTCCGCGATCTTCCCGATCCGGTGGTACCGGGGGCTGAACAGTGGCGGGCGGGTGGTACCGGGGTACTACGGTCCCGGCGCCGGGCCGCGGCGCGGGCCCGCCTCGGTCTGGCGGGCGTGGAAGAGGCCCCAGCGGAGCAGTCCGCGGTGGGTGATGTCCGCCCACAGCGGGAGGTTGGTCAGCAGGTCTTCCACATAGTCCGGGCTGATGACGGTCCGGAGCTCGGCCCTGCGGCGGTGCACCTCCTCGTCGAGGCGGGCGTAGTGGGTGGTGAGGTCCGCGGTGCGATCCTCGAAGCACGGCTTCAGACCGAGTGCGGACAGCTGCTCCAGGTAGAACGACAACGTCGCCAGGCTCCGCACGCCGAGCCGGGACAGCGCGGGCCGCAGGACCTCGTCCGGGGTCTCCTCGGCCGCCATGATGTCCGAGAAGACCAGCGCTCCGCCCGGCTTCAGCACGCGTACCGCCTCGGCCAGTGCGCGGTCCCGGTCCGTCACATGGCACAGGACCTCCAAGGACCAGACCACGTCGAAGCGGTCCGCGTCGTGGGGGAGGTCGCAGAGGGAGCCGGTGACGACCTCGACCAGGCCGTCCAGCCCCCGTCGGGCGTTCGCCGCGCGGTGCCGCCGGTTGTGCTCCTCGCTGAGGTCGAGGGCCACCACCCGGCAGCCGAAGCGCTCGGCGAGGGCGCGCGCCGAACCGCCGTACCCCGAACCGAGGTCGAGCACCGTGGCATCCGGGCCGAGCAGATCCGCGACCCGGTCCGCGGCGTGCCGCACCGTGCGGCGCGAAGCATCCGCGATCGCCTCCCGCGCGTGGGCGTACAGGCCGATGTGGATGTCCTCACCGCCCCAGACGGCGTCGTAGAAGGCGTCGACATCGCTGGTTTCGTAGTAGCGGCGGGTCGTCTCCTCCTCGTGATCCGGTGTGCTGCTGCCGTGGCTGGTGTTGTCGGTCATGGCGGATGAATTCCCGACATCGACGGGGACGATTCACCTCGCACACCCGGGGCCCGGTGGTCGTACGGCCACCGGGCCCCGGCCGGATGTTCGGCTACTGGTCGGCCGCCCGGAAGCGCCTCAGTCGCAGGCTGTTGCCGACGACGAAGACCGACGAGAAGGCCATGGCCGCGCCCGCGCACCGAACGCCCCTCGCCCTGCAGGCGCTTGACCACGTCCACCTTGTCCTGCGGCAGCACCTCGGCGATCACATGCTCCGGGGCGATGCCCAGCAGCCGGACATCCGGTTCCTCCTTGCGTCGAGTCTCTACGGCGTTCCGTATACCCGGTGGGGGTACCCAGAATGGCTTCCATGTATACCCCTCCCCGGTATCCATCGCAAGACCCTCCGCCACTCGGGGCCATACCCATAGGGGGTATGGTGAAGTGCATGGAACCACCTCTGGACGCCCAAGAGCCGAGGAGTTTCCCGCCTCCCCGTAAGGTGGACCAGTGATGGCCACGCAGCCCGCCTCCGGCACGGCCGGGGCCCGTATCCGCCCGGCGGTACGGCCCTGGACGCTGGTCGTGGTCCTGCTCGGGCTGTTCCTGATGCACGGCGGTCCGGCCGCGGCCGAGGGCGGCTGCCACGGGATGATGCAGGCCACCGCCGCGATGGGCTCACCGCCCGCCAGGACACCCGCCACGACGCCCAGCGCCTCGTCCGCCGCGATGGCTGCCACCGCACACGCCGCGACACCCGTCTCCATGGCCGTGCGCCCCTCCGGTCACCCCGAGGCGGCCGGCGGCAAGGCCGTCGTACGTGCGGACGGGACGACGGGCATGCGCGGTGCGCTGTGTCTGGCCACCACGCCCCGCTCCGAGATCCCGCCGCCCCCGATCGCGGCCACCGCCTTCGTGCTGCCGGCCGCCGTCCTGCTGACGTGGGCCCGGCCGGCCCGCGACGGCACCCGCCGCCGGGGTCCGCCCACCGGCGGCCGCCCTCTCCTCCTCCAGGTGTGCGTCGCGCGGACGTGACGGGACCCGCGGGCTCCGGCTCAGTGCCGGGGTCCTCGCGCAGGTCTCCCGATCACCCGCGCCGTCGTACGGCGCCCACCTGGAAAGACACACCGACATGTCGCAGCGTTTCCGCACGTCCCGCCGCGCCCTCATGGCGGCCGCCGCCACCGCGGCGCTCACTCTGACCCTGGCCGCCTGCGGCGGGAGCTCAGGCTCCGGCACCGACCAGCACGCCGGCCACGGCAGCACGCCGTCCTCCCCGGCCCCGGCCGACGGCATGGCGTCGATGCCGGGCATGGACCCCGCGTCCACCGGCAACGGCCTGGCCGCCGCGAAGGACGGCTACCGGATGACCTCCACCGCCGCCGCCCTCCCCGCCGGCCAGGCGACCGGGTACCGCTTCACCGTCACGGGCCCGGACGGCAGGCCGGTGACCGACTTCGCCGTCGACCAGACCAAGCGGATGCACTTCTACGCCGTCCGCTCCGACCTCAGCGGCTTCCAGCACGTGCACCCCACCATGACCGGTGACGGCACCTGGACCGCGCCGCTGGCCGCACTGCGGCCGGGCAGCTGGCGGCTCTACGCCTCCTTCACGCCGGACAGCGGTTCCGGCAAGGGCAAGGACCTGGTCCTCAGCCGCACCGTGAAGGTGCCCGGCATGGCGATGACCACTCCCCTGCCCAAGGTGTCCGGCACCACCACGGCCGACGGCTACACCGTGGCCGTACAGGGTGAGCCGATGGCCGGCATGGCCCACCAGCTGACCGCCACCGTCAGCAAGGACGGCAAGCCGGTCACCGACCTCCAGCCCTACCTGGACACCTACGCGCATCTGACCGCGTTCCACCAGGGCGACCTCGCCTTCGCGCACCTCCACCCGGAGTCGAAGGCCGGCGGCGGCCACGGCGGTCCGACGCTGACCTTCCACGCCGAGTTCGCCCAGTCCGGGAACTGGCGTCTGTTCCTCCAGTTCCAGACCGGCGGCAGGCTGCACACCGCCGCCCTGACCCTGCACGTCGGCTGAACGCACCGAACGCCTTGGCCGCGACGGCGGCCAAGGCGTTCGGGTCGGCTGTGGCGGGACTCAGTGCCCGCTGATCGCGAGTTCGTAGTCACCGATCAGGTCGCCCAGCAGGGTTCCGGCGGTCAGGTCGCTGGTGACGTGGCCGGCCATGTAGAGGCGGGAGTAGAGGACCTGGGCCCGCATCCACTCGTAGTCCCCGGCCCGGTGCGGGGAGAGGGCGCTGAGGAAGGTGACGGCCGCGGCCGAGCGGGCCGCGTGCCGGGAGGGGTAGGAGTACGGGCCCTTGGCGCCGGGCTTGATGTGCTTGTCCGGGCGCAGGGTCGGGTCCAGGACGAACGGGGCCGGCTGCTTGTCCTTGGCCGCCAGCTGGTCGCTGATCGTCTTGGCCATCTTCAGGGCCGCCTTGAGCTCGGCCTTCTCTGCCGTGCCCTGCGCCGCGGGGATCAGCTCACGCTGGTCGTGCAGGTACAGCTTCCAGATGTCCTTCTTGCCTTCGAGCTCCAGCCAGGTGGCCGCCTTCTTCCCGGCCGCCGTACGGGTCTTGGCGAGGGCCTGGTCCTGGTGGAGTTCGGCGGTGCGCTGCGCGCCCGCGGGCGGGGCGGGGATCTGCTGGGCGGCCCAGGCGGCGAACGCCTTGTCGTCGCGGGTGGTGCCGTGCGCCTTCTTCCACTGGGCGAAGAGGGTGTCGGCCTTCGCGCGCTCGGCGTCGGCCTGCTTGCCGATCGGGGCGATCTCGGCGTCGGTGAAGAGCGGCGGGGGCGGGTTCTGCTTGATCCGGTCGGTCGCCGAGAGCTTCTTCGAAGACGCCGTGGGGACCAGCTGCGGTCGCAGCAGGCCGAAGGCGGCGGCCGACACGGCGAGCACGGCGATGATCGCGTACTGCCATTTGATCCGGCGCAGGACGTTCATGCGGCGGGGATCCTTTCCAGGAGCGGTGCGGGGCTCGTCCCGGTGGTGAAGTGGGCGCGGGCGAGCCGGCGTACGTCGTTGTCGGGCAGGCCGGGCGTGAGCAGTGACTGGCCGACGATGTACTTGCTGAGGGAGACGGGCCGGGCGCCCAGGTTCAGCAGGAGGCGGTCGGCGGGGGCGGGCCGGATGCCTCCCTTGGTCTCCACGAGGACGTGCCCCGGGTCAAGGCCGGCGGTGCGGTCCTCGTAGTGGCAGGTGAGGCCGCCGTCGAGGGTGACGCGGGTGCCGTGGTCCAGGTCGGCGAAGGCCGCGCGGACATAGCGGACCTCCGCGGCGGGGGACAGGGCCGCGGTGGTGACGGGGATGTCCGCCCGGTGCAGCACTCCGTCGACGAACTCGGCGGCGGAGTCGTCCAGTTGCCCGTAGGCGTGACCAGGGATCCTGAGGGCGTGTTTGACGGTGGCGCCGCGGCCGTCCTTCGTCTTCACCTCCACCCGGCACAGCGCGTCCTCCGCGTACAGGCGGGTGCGGACCTTCCAGCGCCGGCGCCGGCCCTGGACATGGGCCCGCCAGGCGCCGAGCTGCGCGGTGTCGAAGTAGGTCGTGAGGTAGCTCGTCGTACGGCGGCCGGCCAGGTCGAGGACGTGATGACTGTCGGCGAGCCGGGCGACGAGGTCGCGGGCGCGGTCGAGGGGGACCAGGTACTTGCGGTCGGTCCGGTGCTGCAGCGCGGCCACCGCGTCGACCTCGGCGAGCGTGGCACCGCGCAGCGCGGACAGGCCGAGGTCCACCGTTGCATCCGCCGCGAAATCCGCCGCGAAAGAGGAGGTCATCAGACGGTCACCGGCTCGCGCGGCTCGGTGTCCCGGACGGGGGCCGCCTCGCCAGGTACGACGGGGTAGCGGGCGGCGACCCGGGTGGTCTCACGGACGTAGTCGACCTCGTCGACCTCGACCGACAGCGGCGTCTGACCGAAGCGGAACGCGATGTCCTGGGCGATCAGGGACGGGTCGTCGTAGATCCGGTCCAGGGTCAGTCTCACCGTGCGGGCCGGGGGCTCGTAGGAGCGGGGGTCGTCCACCAGCAGGACCGCCACCAGCACCACCGCGTCCACCGTGATGACGAGCCAGTTGCCGCGGTGCGGCAGACCGGTGCACAGGGCGATGACCAGGGTCACGAAGGTGTAGGCGACGTCGCGCAGGGTGAAGGCGGCGCTGCGCAGCCGGACCAGGGAGAGGATGCCGAAGAGCCCGAAGCCGACCCCGGCGGGGAACTTGCCCGCGCTGATCGTGCTCATCGCCGCGAACAGACCGATGTTCAGCGCGACCAGGACCAGCGGCATCGCCGGAGCGCTGGGGCGGCGCCGGTAGAGCCAGCCGACCAGGATCAGCAGGGCGACGACGTCAAGGCCGCCGCGGGTGACGAGGTCGGTCGGTGCGATGTGCTGGGTGATGCCCTTGGCGGCGAGCACCAGTGCGTTCATATCTGTCCCTTCCGTCCCGGCACGTCGGACGGCGGACCGGTCGCGGCCCGCGGTGCACCGCGACCTGAAGGACGGTAGGGATCTCACATGAACAGACCATGAAGCCTTGCGCGGGTCCGGGGCCGACGCGGCCGGCGGTTAGCCTGGCCGGCATGCACTACCTGGTCGTCGACGACGAGACCCGCCTCACCGACCTCGTCGTCCGCTACCTCACCGAGTCCGGGCACACCGCGGAAGGCCGTTATGACGGACCGTCCGGCCTGTCCGCCGCCCGTGACCCCCGTCTGGACGGGATCCTCCTGGACGTGATGATGCCGGGCATGGACGGGGTCGAGGTGTGCCGGACGCTGCGCGACGAGGGCATCGACGTGCCGGTGATCCTGCTCACCGCGCGCGGCGCGATCAGCGAACGGGTCGCGGGGCTGGACGCCGGCGCCGACGACTACGTGGTCAAGCCGTTCGCCCTGGAGGAGCTGCTGGCCCGGCTGCGGGCGATATCCCGGCGCCGCCCCGACTGCTCCGGCCGCCTCCAGGTCGGCGACCTCGTCCTCGACCCCGGGCAGCAGCGCGCCTGGCGGGCGGACACCGAACTCGACCTGTCCCGGCGGGAGTTCGCGGTACTGCGGGTGCTGATGGAGCACGCCGGCCGACTGGTGACCCGGCTGCAGCTGCTCGACGAGGTCTGGGACGGCGAGACCGACCTGCGCAGCAACGCCATCGACGTCCACGTCTCCAAGGTGCGCGCGAAGGTCGACCGCGCCTTCGACCGTACGACGATCACGACCCTGCGCGGAAGCGGCTACCGGCTGGAGACCGCCCCGTGACCCTGCCCGGCGGGTTTGGGGCCTGTCCGGCGGCTCCCGTCGCAGACGCGGGGGCCGGCACGCCCTCCCCCGGCGGCGTTGTCGTCGGCCGCCGGCTCCCCCACGCCCGGCTCCGCTCGCGCCTATGAGGTGCCGTCGATGTCCTGCGACATGATCCGCCGAACGGGCCCCAAGGCCTGGTTCGGGCGGCTGCCCGTCGTCACCCGTCTCGTGCTGGCCGTCGCCGTCACCATGTCCCTCGTGCTGACCGGAACGGCCGGACTGGTCTACTGCCGCGTCCAGACCGCCCTCGACCGGCAGCTCCACGACGACCTGGCCGCCTACCGGCACAGTCTCGACCGCGCCGTGCGCACCGGTACCGCGCTGCCGCCGGGCCCCAGCGGCAGCCTCTACCAGATCCTGGACACCCACGGCCGGGCGGTCGCCTCCAGCGCCGCCGTCGGCCACCGGGCCCTGCTCACTCCGGCCGAGCTGGACTCAGCCGTCCGCGGGCACATGGTGCGCCGCGACGTCGGCTCCCTGCTGCCGATCACCCCGGGCACGCTGCGCCTCCAGGCCGAACGCGTCAGGGCGGACGGAGCGACCCGCGTCATCGTCGCCGCCGTCCGGCGCGGGCACCGCGACGAGGCGCTGCGCGAACTCCTCGCCCAGCTCGCCCTCGCCTCCGGACTGACCCTGATCGCCGCCTCGTACGTCGGCTACCGCACGGCCCGCGCCGCACTGCGCCCCGTCGAGCGCTACCGCACCGCGGCGGCCACCCTCGCCGACGGCGCGCAGAACCTGCGCCTGGACGTGCCCGCCGACCGCGACGACGAGATCACCCGCCTCGGCCACACCCTCAACCGCATGCTGGACCGCCTGGCAGCCTCGGCCGTCCGCGAGCGCCGGTTCGTCGCGGACGCCAGCCACGAACTCCGCACTCCGCTCTCCCTGCTGCGGGCCGAGGTCGACGTCGCGCTGCACCGTCCCCGCTCGGCCGAGGAACTCAACCGGACCCTGCGCTCGGTCGACGCCGAGGTCCAGCGCCTGATCGACCTCTCCAACGCCCTGCTGGACCTGGAGGAACTCGGCAGCACCGACCACCTCACCCGGGCACCCGTACGACTTCCCGACCTGATCGAGACCGCCGTGGCCCCGCATCTGCGCGGCGCCGAACGGTCCGGCCGCGCCCTGACCACCGACACGGCGGACACGACCGTCGAGGTCGACACCCGCTGGCTGGTACCGGCCATCGGCAACCTCGTCGGCAACGCCCTGCGCCACGGAGACGGTGCCGTCCACGTCACGGCCACCGTCCACGGAGGCCGGCTGCGGCTGCACGTCACCGACGAGGGGCCGGGCTTCTCGCCCGAGTTCCTGCCCCGCGCGTTCGACCGCTTCGCCCGCGCCGAGGCGAGCCGCACCAGCGAGGGGTCCGGCCTGGGGCTGGCCTTCGTACAGGCGGTGGCTACGGCCCATGGGGGCAGCGCGCATGCGGAGAACTCGGAGAGCGGGGCAACCGTCACTCTCGAAATGCCGTGCGGATCAGTGTCCTGAAGGGGCGTGGGGCTGTCCGGTCTGCGGCTCCGCCGCGATGGGGGTCCCCGGGTTCGAGCGAAGCCGGGAACTCGGGGGAGCGACCAGCCACGACGAAGCCGCTGACGTCCGACGCCATTCACCCCCCACGGCGAGCGAACGCCACCACCGCCCCCACCCCGACCAGAATCCCCAGCGCGCCGAAGCCGTGATTCAGCGTGGCACCCGAGGCAACCGCAGCCACCAGCAACGGCCCACCCGCGTCGCCGAGTTCGCGCCCGAGTTCCGCCGCACCCATGGTCTGCCCCAACCTCTCCTGAGGCGTCGCAGACACCAGCGCCGCGAAACCGAGCGGCGTGATCAGACCGGTCCCCACGCCGATCAGGGCGGCGGCGACCAGGATCCCGGTCAGGCCCGGCAGCATCGCGCAGACCAGCCCCGCGGCGGTGAGCGACAGCCCCGCGGCCAGACCGGAGCGGGCCGTGAGACGCCCTGCGTCGAGGGCCCGCCCGGCGCGCGGCTGTACGACGGCCGCGCACGCGGCGAGCAGCGACACCGCGGCCCCCGTGGCCACCGTGCCCAGCCCGGCGGCACGGCCGGAGACCGGCAGGAACCCGACGCCGACCGACAGGGCCGCGGTCGCCGCGGCCAGTGCCGACGTCGGCGCGAGGAAGGCCGGGTCGGCGAGCCGCCGGGCCAGGTCCAGCACGGTCTGCCGGGCCTTGGGCAGCGGAGGTACGACGGGTACGGCGAGCGCGGCCCATACGGCGACCGCCACGCCCAGCACCATCAGCACGGCGAACAGCAGCCGCAGGCCCCCGGCCCACACCAGCACTCCGCCGAGCAGCGGGCCGAGGGTGTAGCCGACGGACTTGTAGAAGCCGTAACTGCCGAAGGCGCGGCCGTGTCTGGCGGCCGGGTTGAGGCGGGCCACCAGTGCGGACGCGGAGGGCGAGAAGGCGGAGGCCGCGGCGCCCTGGCCGAGCCGGGCCGCCCACAGCCAGCCGGGGCTGTCCGCGAGCACGTACAGCGCGGACGCCACCGCGAACGCGACGAGGCCGCCGAGCAGCACCGGGCGGGCGCCGACGCGGTCGGCGAGGGTGCCGAAGACCGGTTTGAGGAGCACTTCGGCGCCGTCGTACAGGGCAAGCAGCCCGCCGAGCACGAGCAGCGAGGTGACCGCGCCCCGGGCGTGGCCGCCGAGGTTCGCGGCGATGCCGTGCGCGCCGAAAGCCGTGGTGAACCCGGCCGCGTACAGCGGCCACATCTGCCGGGCCGGAGCCGCCTGCACGGTCACTGCTCGCCCTCACCGGTGCGGTGCAGCGCGGCGAAGACCCGCTCGGCGTAGTCCTCGCAGGCCGCCGCGCACTCCTTGAGCCGCTTGCCCGCGTCGGCCGCCTCCGGCGCGCCGAAGACGTCGCGGGCCGTCAGATCACGGTGCCAGCGCCGCAGCCGCTCCAGCGACTGCTCCTCTTCCTCCAGTTCGGCCAGGGTGAACTTGCCGATGCGGATCTCCTTGGCCAGCTCGGCCTCGAACTTGCCGCAGTCGGCGAGGAATTCGGTCCAGTCCTCGGAACGGGCCGCGGTGAACTGCGCCTGGAAGCGGGTGGCGTCCTCGGGACCGCGCCCGGCGGCGTGCAGGGTGACGGCCTGTCCGCCCGCCTGCTCGGTCAGGGCGAGCGCCCGGCCGACGCCGTCCGCGAACACGGGCACGTCCGGTACGGCCCACACGCCCTGGCCCAGGGAGAGCGCACCGGTCCGGCGCAGCTCCCGCCAGACCGCGACACGGTGCCGGGACGGCTCCGCGGGCACCTTGAGCATGAGAACGAGCCAGCGACCCGCCGCTTCCTTGCCCTTCCCCCTGCCTTTTTCCGTGCCTTTTTCCGTGTGCTTGTTCGCCACATCAATGAATGTAGCAGGCGTTACATCTGCCGGAGTATTGGCCCGGGCGGGTCGGTCGGCGAGGGAAGGATGGCCGACCCGCCCGGGGGTCACGGGGCTACGGCCCGCAAGCCGGCCGGGATCACAGGCCCACGTCGCGGCTGCGGATGTCCGCCAGGGACTCGCGGCGGACCAGCAGACGGGCGAGGCCGTCGCGTACGGCGACCACGGGCGGGCGGCCGACCAGGTTGTAGCCCGAGGCCATGGACAGGTGGTAGGCGCCGGCCACCGGGACGGCGAGCAGATCGCCGGGCCGGGTGTCGGCGGGCAGCTCCACGTCCGTGGCCAGGACGTCGCCCGCCTCGCAGTGCCTACCCACCACCGTGACCCGGGCGCGCTCCGCCGCGCTGTGCCGGCCGATCAGGCGCGGCGCGTACCGGACGCCGTACAGGGCCGGGCGCGGGTTGTCGCTCATGCCGCCGTCGACGGCCACGAAGACATGGTCGCCGGTGTGCTTCACGGACAGGACGCGGTACACGGCGATCCCGGCGGGGCCCGCGATCGCCCGGCCCGGCTCGATGATCAGGCGGGGCACGGGGAGCCCGGCCGTGGCGCAGGCGTCGGCGAGTTCCGCGCGGATCCTGCGCGCCAGCGCCGTCAGGTCCAGGGCCTCCTCGCCGGGCCGGTAGGCGATGCCGTGGCCGCCGCCGAGGTCGAGTTCGGGCAGCACCAGTCCGTGCTGCTCGTACAGCCGGCTCATCAGCCCGACCATGCGGCGCACGGCCACGAGGTACGGCTTGACGCTGGTGATCTGCGAGCCCAAGTGGCAGTGCAGGCCGGTGAGTTCGAGCTGCGGCTGGTCGAGTATCCGGGTGATGGCGTGCTGGGCGTAGCCGTCGGAGATGCTGAGGCCGAACTTCTGGTCGTCGGTGCCGGTGCGGATCTTCTCGTGGCCGCCCGCGCTGATCCCGGGCACCACCCGGACCATGACCTTCTGGTGGCCGTCGGGCCCGACGGCAGCGGCCAGCCGGGCGATCTCGGCGGGGCTGTCGATGACGATGCGTCCGACGCCGAGGCGCAGTGCGGTGTCCAGGTCGCGCGGGGACTTGGCGTTGCCGTGCAGCACGATCCGCTCGGCCGGAAAGCCGGTGGTGACGGCGAGTTCCAGCTCACCGGCGGAGCACACGTCCAGCCCCAGTCCCTCCTCGTCCATCCAGTGGGCCATGGCCCGGCACAGGAACGCCTTGGCGGCGTACAGGACTTCGGCGTCGGGGAAGGCGTCCAGGTAGGTACGGCAGCGGTCGCGGACCTCGGCCTCGTCCAGGACGTAGACGGGGGTGCCGAAGCGGTCGGCGATCTCGGCGAGCGGTACACCGCCCACGGTGAGGTCGCCGTGCGGCGGTTCGGTGGTCGACACGGGCCATACCGACAGCTCGGCGGCCCCGGTGAGGGCGGTGGGTTCGTGAACCGTGGCCATCTCGCTGCCCCTCTCAGGCGATCCGCAGCGCGGGAATCTCGGACGGGACCGGCATGACCGGCGCGGGGGCCGCGGCGGTGAACTGCGGGTCCACCGTGAGGGCGGTGACGCCGAGCGGGGCGGTCAGCGCGCGCAGGGCGGGCTCGGCGAGGCGGATCCACGCCTGTCCGGCGCCGAGCGTGGTGGTCAGCCGGCGCTCGGAGGTGAAGCCGACGGCCGTACGGTCGCCGAGCGGCGTGCGGAAGAGCCGGGCCGCACACCCGGAGGGCCCCGGCCGGACCGGGACGTACAGGAGTCCGGCCGGGAAAGGATCAGAGGGCTCGGGGTCTTCGCCGTAGCGGAGTTCTGCCATGGGGTGCCTCCCGAAAGGCAGCGCGGGTGGGATCTGGGGCCCCGGACGCGGGGAGGCGGACCGGGGCTCGGTCCCGACGTTATGCCCGGTGTCCGGGGGGCCGGCGGCCCCTGACGTGACGCTGACGCCGACCCGGACGACCTTGACGGCACGCTGACGCCGCTGGCGGGAGTGGCTGGAAGGAGCCGTCAGAAGGGTGTCAGGAACGGGCGTTCGGGCTGTTCGAGAACGGCGCGGCGCGGTCTCATGGAAGGGATTTCCAGGAGGAGCTGATGTCCGAGTACCGCCCGCCTGCGGCCGCCCGGGTCGTGGTGGGAGTGAGCGGCTCGCTGGGCGGTGCGACCGCCCTGAGCCGGGCCGCCGTGGAGGCCAGGCGCCGGGGAGCGGAGCTGTGGCCGGTGCTGGCGTGGGAGCCGCCGGAGGGGGATCTCGCCGCGCGCAGGTTCCCGGCGGCGACCGCCCTGGTCCCGGAGTGGGAGCGGCTGGCGCGCGAACGGCTCGTCGAGGCGCTGCGTGCGGTGTTCGGCGGCACGGACACCGGGCAGCCCGGACAGGCGCTGGTCGTCCGGGGCGCGCCCGGGCCTGCGCTGGTACGGACCGCGTCCCGCGAGGACGACATCCTCGTCGTCGGTGCGGGGCGGCGGGGCCGCCTTCACCGGGCACTGTGGCCGTCCGTCAGCCGCTACTGCCTCGCCCACGCGACGTGCCCGGTCCTCGCGGTGCCACCGTCGCCGTTGCAGGCGGAACTGACGGCCGTACACCGCCGGAACGCCTGGCGGCTGCGGCTGAACACCGGCCATCTGGAACGGGAGTTGCACATGGTGCCGCCGGAGTCCTGAACGGTTGCCACGCACACCGGTGCCGGCGGGGTGCCGCTCTCTGCGGGACGGTCGCCGCCCTGCGGTACGGCTGCCCGCGGCTACGGCGCGCATGAGGGTGCGGCGACTGCAACTCCCCAGGGGCGCGGGGAACTGCGCGACCAGCCCACGACTGCCGTCAGCCGCCCGACACCACAAGCCCCCCAGGACGCTCGCGCTCCGGCGCGGTCGGGACAGCGAGCACCATGGTGAGACCCCCACCCGGCGTGTCCTCGGCGAGCAGCGTGCCGCCGACCGCCTCGGCGAACCCTCGGGCGACGGCGAGGCCCAGCCCGACCCCCACCCCCCGCGGAGCGTCCCCGTAGCGCTGGAAGGGTTCGAAGATGCGGTCCTTGGCCTCGTCCGGGACGCCCGGACCGCGGTCCACGACCCGCACCTCGACCCGGTCGGCGAGGGCGCTCGCGGAGACCAGGACCGGCTCCCCCGGCGGGCTGTACTTGACGGCGTTCTCGACGACGTTCGCGACCGCCCGCTCCAGCAGGCCCCGGTCGACGTACACCATCGGCAGGGTCTCGGGGATGTCCAGCTCCACGCTGTCCTCGGGCACCCCGCCGAGCGCCATCGGCACGACCTCGTCCAGGTCGCTCTCCCGGATGATCGGGGTGACCGTGCCCGTCTGGAGGCGGGACATGTCCAGGAGGTTGCCCACCAGGTGGTCGAGCCGGTCGGCGCCTTCCTCGATGGCCTCCAGCAGATCCGCCTGGTCTCTCTCCGACCACTCGACGTCGTCCGAACGCAGCGACGTGACCGCGGCCTTGATACCGGCGAGCGGGGTACGCAGGTCGTGGCTGACGGCGGCCAGCAGAGCGGTGCGGATGCGGTTGCCCTCGGCCAGTTCCCCGGCCCGGTCGGCCTCGCGCTGCAGCCGCTGGCGGTCCAGGACGACGGCGGCCTGTGCGGCGAACGCGGCCAGCACCCGCCGGTCGGCGGCGGGCAGCACCCGGCCGCGCAGGGACAGGGCCATGTGGTCGCCGACGGGTACGTCGACGTCCGCGTCCTCCGGGATCCGCGCGGGCTCAGGGCCCACACTGCCGGCGCACGTCCACGGTGCCGTCTCGCCGGTCCGCTCCAGCAGGGCCACCGACTCCATCCCGAAGGTCTCGCGGACCCGCTCCAGCAGCGCCTCCAGGGTCGTTTCGCCGCGCAGGACGTGCCCGGCGAGGAAGGAGAGGATCTCCGACTCGGCGCGCAGCCGCGCCGCCTGATGGGTGCGGCGGGCGGCCTGGTCCACCACCGAGGCCACGGACGCGGCGACGCCGAAGAACACCGCGATGGCGACGATGTTCTTCGGGTCGGCGATCGTCCAGGTGTGCACCGGCGGGGTGAAGTACCAGTTCAGCAGCAGCGATCCGACCACCGCCGAGGCCAGCGCCGGGAACAGGCCGCCGAGCAGGGCCGCCGCGACCGTCAGGGTCAGGTACAGCAGCATGTCGTTGGCGAGGCCGACGTCCGGGGCGGCGCCGGTGAGGAGCCAGGTGAGCGGGACCGGGCCGAGCACGCCCACGACCCAGCCCCAGATGACCCGGGGGCGACCGAGCCGGGCACCGCGCGCCACCGGCAGTCCGCGGCCCTTGCCGACCTCGTCGTGGGTGATGAGGTGGACGTCGAGGTCGGGGCCGGAGTCACGCGCGACCGTGGCGCCGACGCCGGGCCCGAAGGCGTACTGCCAGCTGCGGCGGCGGGAGACGCCGAGCACGATCTGGGTGGCGTTCACGCCCCGCGCGAAGTCCAGCAGGGCGACGGGTATGTCGTCGCCGACGACATGGTGGAAGGTGCCGCCGAGGTCCTCCACGAGGGTCCGCTGGACGGCCAGCTCCTTCGGGGAGGCCGAGGTCAGACCGTCGCTGCGGGAGATGTAGACGGCGAGCACCTCGCCGCCGGCGCCCTTCTCGGCGAGCCGCGAGGCACGCCTTATCAGGGTGCGCCCCTCGGGGCCGCCGGTCAGGCCGACCACGATCCGCTCCCGCGAACCCCAGATGGTCGACACCCGGTGCTCGCGTCGGTACTCGTTCAGATACTCGTCGACCCGGTCCGCCACCCACAGCAGGGCCAACTCCCGTAGCGCCGTGAGGTTTCCGGGCCGGAAGTAGTTGGACAGGGCCGCGTCGACCTTGTCCGGCTTGTAGATGTTGCCGTGCGCCATACGGCGGCGCAGCGCCTGGGGCGACATGTCGACCAGCTCGATCTGGTCGGCACGGCGTACGACCTCGTCGGGGACGGTTTCCTGCTGCCGCACCCCGGTGATCGACTCGACCACGTCGCCCAGCGACTCCAGGTGCTGGATGTTGACGGTCGAGATCACGTCGATCCCTGCGGCGAGCAGCTCCTCCACGTCCTGCCAGCGCTTGGCGTTGCGCGAGCCGGGGATGTTGGTGTGCGGCAGTTCGTCCACGAGCGCCACCTGGGGGCGGCGCGCGAGGACGGCGTCCACGTCCATCTCGGTGAAGACGGTGCCCCGGTACTCCAGTTCCCTGCGCGGCACCTGTTCCAGGCCGTGCAGCATCACCTCGGTGCGGGGCCGGTGATGGTGTTCGACGAAGGCCACGACGCAGTCGGTGCCCCGCTCGATACGGCGGTGTGCTTCCGACAGCATCGCGTACGTCTTGCCGACGCCGGGTGCCGCGCCGAGGTAGATCCGGAGCTTGCCGCGTGCCATGTCGTTCCTAGGGGGTCATTCCTCGAAGCGGTAGCCCATGCCGGGCTCGGTGATCAGATAGCGGGGCTGGGAGGGGTCCGTCTCCAACTTGCGCCGGAGCTGGGCCATATAGACCCGCAGATAGTTGGTCTTGTTGCTCTGCGAGACCCCCCAGACCTCCTGGAGCAGCTGTTTCTGGGTGATCAGCCGGCCGGGGTGGGTGACCAGAATCTCCAGCAGATGCCACTCGGTCGGGGTCAGCCGTACGTCCCGCCCGGACCGTACGGCCTTCTTGGCGAGCAGGTCGAGGCTGAAGTCCGCCGTCTCGACCAGCGTCGTCTCGGGGACAAGCGGGGTGTCCCCGGTACGGCGGACCGCGGCCCGCAGCCGGGCCAGGAGTTCGTCCATGCTGAACGGCTTGGTGATGTAGTCGTCCGCGCCGGCGTCGAGGGCGGCCACCTTCTCGTCGGAGGCCTGCCGGGCGGACAGGACCAGCACCGGCACACGGCTCCAGCCACGAAGACCCTTGATGACGTCGACGCCGTCCATGTCGGGCAGGCCGAGGTCCAGCAGGACCACGTCGGGCTGACGTGCGGCGGCGAGCCGCAGGGCCGTGGCACCGTCGGGGGCGGCGTCCACGCCGTAGTGCCGTGCCTGCAAGTTGATGACGAGGGCCCGTACGAGCTGCGGGTCGTCCTCCACCACGAGCACCCTGGTCATGGGTGTGTGTCTCTCCTGTCATGGCTGCGGGAGCCGGCACCCCGAGTACCCCGAGGTGCCGGCTCCCGTTGCGAATCGCGTAAGGCCGTCACCTCTTGGCCACGAGGTCCTTGAGCGCGATGTTGAGTTCGAGGACGTTCACCTGCGGCTCACCGATGAAGCCGAGGGTGCGTCCCTGGGTGTTGTCCTTGACGAGCTTCTCCACCGCGGCGACGGACAGCCCGTTCTTCGCGGCGACCCGGTGGACCTGGAGTTCGGCGTACTCCGGGGAGATGGCCGGGTCCAGTCCGGAGCCGGAGGAGGTGACGGCGTCGGCGGGGACGTCGGACGGCTTGACCGTGTAGCCCGGGACGGAGTTGTCCTTGACCACGGCGGCCTTGGCTGCGAGCACCTGGGCGCAGAGCGTCTTGTCCGCGGGCTGGTCCGGGCACTTGCCGTTCACCGCGCCGCTGTCGGCGGAGAGGTTGGTGGCGCCCGACACGAGCAGCTTGTACTGCGTGTTGACGCTGTTCGCGCCGAGGCCGTTGGCCGGGCGGCCCTGGAACCACTTCAGGTCCGGGTCCGGGGTGTCCTGGCCCTTCTTCAGCGGCAGGTTGTACGACTGCCCGATCAGGGACGAGCCGGCGACCTTGCCGTCCGCCTTGATCTCGGAGCCATTCGCCTTGTTGTTGAACAGCGCCTGGGCGATGCCGGTGACGACCAGCGGGTAGATGACGCCGGTCACCAGGGTCAGCACGAGGAGGGCCCTGAGGCCCGCCCCGAGCAACCGTGCGGTGTTCGTTACGGAGTTGTTCATGGCGATCAGCCGATTCCGGGAATGAGGGAGATGAGCAGGTCGATGATCTTGATGCCGATGAAGGGCGCGATCAGGCCGCCGATGCCGTAGATCCCGAGGTTGCGGCGGAGCATCTTGTCGGCGCTGAGCGGCCGGTACCGCACCCCCTTCAGGGACAGCGGCACCAGCGCGATGATGATCAGCGCGTTGAAGATGACCGCCGAAAGGATCGCGGAGTTGGGCGAGGACAGGTGCATGATGTTCAGCTTGTCCAGGCCCGGGTAGACCGCCGCGAACAGGGCCGGGATGATCGCGAAGTACTTCGCGACGTCGTTGGCGATGGAGAACGTGGTCAGCGCACCGCGCGTGATCAGCAGCTGCTTGCCGATCTCGACGATCTCGATGAGCTTGGTCGGGTTGGAGTCGAGGTCGACCATGTTGCCGGCCTCCTTGGCGGCCGACGTACCCGTGTTCATCGCCACGCCGACGTCCGCCTGCGCGAGGGCCGGGGCGTCGTTCGTGCCGTCACCGGTCATGGCGACCAGCTTGCCGCCGGCCTGCTCCCGCTTGATGAGGGCCATCTTGTCCTCGGGGGTGGCCTCGGCGAGGAAGTCGTCGACGCCCGCCTCCTCGGCGATCGCCTTCGCGGTCAGCGGGTTGTCACCCGTGATCATGACCGTCTTGATGCCCATACGGCGCAGTTCCTCGAACCGCTCCCGCATGCCTTCCTTGACGACGTCCTTCAGGTAGATGACACCCAGCACACGGGCACCCTTGTCGTCGTTCACGGCGACCAGCAGCGGGGTGCCGCCCGCCTCGGAGATGCGGTTCGCGATCGTGTCCGCGTCCTCGGCGACGGTGCCGCTCTGCTCCTTCACCCAGGCGATGACCGAGGCCGTGGCACCCTTGCGGATCTTGCGGCCGTCGACGTCCACACCCGACATACGGGTCTGGGCGGTGAACTCGATCCACTCGGCATGCGCCAGCTCGCCCTGGTGGCGCTCGCGCAGCCCGTACTTCTCCTTCGCCAGGACGACGATGGAGCGGCCCTCGGGGGTCTCGTCGGCCAGCGACGACAGCTGGGCCGCGTCCGCGACCTCGGCCTCCGTCGTACCGCGCACCGGCACGAACTCGGCGGCCTGCCGGTTGCCGAGCGTGATCGTGCCGGTCTTGTCCAGCAGCAGCGTGGAGACGTCACCGGCGGCCTCGACCGCGCGGCCCGACATGGCCAGCACGTTGCGCTGCACCAGGCGGTCCATGCCCGCGATGCCGATCGCGGACAGCAGGGCACCGATGGTGGTCGGGATCAGACAGACCAGCAGGGCGACCAGCACGACCATGGTCAGGTGCGTGTGGGCGAAGGTCGCGAACGGCGGCAGGGTCGCCACCGCCAGCAGGAACACGATGGTCAGCGACGCCAGCAGGATGTTCAGCGCGATCTCGTTCGGCGTCTTCTGCCGGGCCGCGCCCTCGACCAGGTTGATCATCCGGTCGATGAAGGTCTCGCCGGGCTTCGTCGTGATCTTGATGACGATCCGGTCGGAGAGGACCTTCGTACCGCCCGTGACGGCCGAGCGGTCACCGCCGGACTCACGGATGACAGGGGCGGACTCACCGGTGATGGCCGACTCGTCCACCGAGGCGACACCCTCGACGACGTCACCGTCGCCGGGGATGATGTCACCGGCCTCGCACACCACCAGGTCACCGATGGTCAGCGCAGTACCGGGCACCTGCTCCTCGGACGTACCGTCCGCGAGCAGCCGGCGCGCGACGGTGTCGGTCTTGGCCTTGCGCAGGGTGTCGGCCTGCGCCTTGCCCCGGCCCTCAGCGACCGCCTCCGCCAGATTGGCGAAGATCACCGTCAGCCACAGCCAGGCGCTGATCGCCCAGCCGAACCAGTCGCCCGGGTGCTGGAAGGAGAAGACGGTGGTCAGGATGGAGCCGACCCACACCACGAACATCACGGGCGACTTGACCATCACCCGCGGGTCGAGCTTGCGGAACGCGTCCGGCAGCGACTTGACGAGCGCCTTGGGGTCGAAGAGGCCCGCTCCGACACGGCCCTCGTCAGGCTTGTGCCCGGTGGGGACGTCACTGTGCGGCGCCCGGGTGGGAGTGGCTGTGGACATGGAGTCCTCTGAGTTCTCTATGCGGGTGGTCATCACGCCAGCCCTTCCGCGAGCGGGCCGAGAGCCAGGGCCGGGAAGTACGTGAGACCGGTGATGATCAGGATCGCGCCGACGAGCAGGCCGGTGAACAGCGGCTTCTCGGTGCGCAGGGTGCCCGCGGTGACCGGGACCGGCTTCTGCTCGGCGAGCGAGCCCGCCAGCGCCAGCACGAACACCATCGGCAGGAAGCGGCCGAGCAGCATCGCGAGACCGGTCATGGTGTTGAACCAGTCGGTGTTCGCGTTCAGGCCGGCGAAGGCCGAGCCGTTGTTGT
The DNA here is from genome assembly GCF_000497445.1 of Streptomyces roseochromogenus subsp. oscitans DS 12.976. Classification (NCBI taxonomy): domain Bacteria; kingdom Bacillati; phylum Actinomycetota; class Actinomycetes; order Kitasatosporales; family Streptomycetaceae; genus Streptomyces; species Streptomyces roseochromogenus. The sequence goes on from NZ_CM002285.1 coordinate 4,287,519, forward strand.
TCGAGGCCGAGGTAAAGGCGTACAGGACTTCGGAGAAGCCGTGCGCGCCGGAGTTCAGCATCGAGTGCGGCGGAGTCGGCAGGGCCATGGAAGCCGCCGTGAAGACCAGCACCAGGGCGGGGGTGATGAGGATGTAGCAGGCGGCGAGCTTCATCTCGCGGCCGCCGATCTTCTTGCCCAGGTACTCGGGGGTACGGCCGACCATCAGACCGGCGATGAACACCGCGATGACCGCCATGATCAGCATGCCGTAGAGGCCGGAGCCGGTGCCGCCGGGCGCGATCTCGCCCAGCATCATGCCGAGCATCGCGATGCCGCCGCCGAGGCCGGTGAAGGAGGAGTGGAAGGAGTCCACCGCGCCGGTCGAGGTGAGTGTGGTCGAGGTCGCGAAGATCGACGAGGAGCCGATGCCGAAGCGGACCTCCTTGCCCTCCATCGCGCCGCCCGCGGCCTGCAGCGCCGCGCCGTGGTGGGCGAACTCGCTCCACATCATCAGCGCGACGAAGCTCAGCCAGATGGTGAACATCGTGGCGAGGATCGCGTAACCCTGCTTCACGTTGCCGACCATCACGCCGAAGGTGCGGGTCAGCGAGAACGGGATCACCAGGATCAGGAAGATCTCGAGGAGGTTGGTGAACGGCGTGGGGTTCTCGAAGGGGTGGGCGGAGTTGGCGTTGAAGTAGCCGCCACCGTTCGTGCCGAACTCCTTGATCGCCTCCTGCGAGGCCACCGCGCCGCCGTTCCACTGCTGCGAGCCGCCCATGAACTGGCCGACCTCGTGGATGCCGGAGAAGTTCTGGATGACGCCGCAGGCGACCAGGATCACCGCGGCGATCGCGGCACCCGGCAGCAGGATGCGCAGCGTGCCGCGCACCAGGTCGGACCAGAAGTTGCCCAGCTCACCGGTGCGCGAGCGGGCGAAGCCGCGCACGAGGGCGACGGCGACGGCCATGCCGACGGCGGCGGAGACGAAGTTCTGCACGGTCAGACCGGCGGTCTGCACAACGTGCCCCATCGCCTGCTCGCCGGAGTACGACTGCCAGTTCGTGTTCGTCACGAACGACACGGCCGTGTTGAACGACTGCGCCGGGTCGACCGACGAGAAGTTCATCGAGCCGGGCAGCACGCCCTGCAGCCGCTGCAGCAGGTAGAGGAAGAGGACGCTGGCGGCCGAGAAGGCGAGGACACCGCGCAGGTATGCGGGCCAGGTCATCTCGGTGTCGGCGTTGGCACCGATGGCCTTGTAGATCCACTTCTCGACGCGCAGATGCCCCCGCGAGGAGTAGACCTTGGCCATGTAGTTGCCGAGAGGAACGTAGGCGAGCGCCAGTGCGCCTATGAGGGCGAGCAGCTGGAGCACGCCGGCGAGTTCGGGACCCATGTCTTGTCTCAGAACCTCTCCGGGTAGATCAGGGCGAGGACGAGGTAGCCCAGCAGGGCGACGGCCACGACCAGGCCGACAATGTTCTCGACGGTCACAGCTTCGTCACCCCCTTGGCGACGAGGGCCACCAGCGCGAAACCCGCGAGCACGGCGACGACGAAGGCCAGATCGGCCATCGCGAACTCCTGGAGTGAGGTTCGGTTGAAACGGACGGTACGAGGAAAACGTCTCCTTGGCGGGATCCGGCCGCCCGTTGACGGGGCTCTTACGGGTGCCCGTATGGCTTTGACGGGACTCTTACGCCGACTGCCCCCTACCGGCGGGTAAGGGACAGTGACCGTCGGTGACCTGGCTCACTACAGCCGGAAGCGCAGCCGGCAGATCACCGCGTCCGTCTCCCGGCGCACCGCGTGTGCCACGACCGCGCCCCGCTGGTTCTGCAGCAGGCGCTGCCACAGCCGCTCCGGCTCGGCCTCCGGGATCAGCACCGTGACCTGGGTACCGGGCTCGGCGGCAGCCACCTCACGGACGTACGCGGCGATGGGGCGCCCGAGCGTGCGGCGCTGGCAGGACAGCCGTACCAGCGGCACCCCGGGGTCCCAGTCCGCCCAGGCGCGCTCCAGCGCGTGCAGGTGGGCCCGGTCCTCGGGGTCCGGATAGCACACGGTGACGGCCCGGACCTCGTCACCGAGGGAGGTGGCGGCGGTGAGCGCCTCCGAGGTCAGCCGGGACAGCGTGGACACCGGGACGACCACCAGCGAGCGCTCGCGGTGCGGGACCTCGGGGATGCGACCGAGCCCGAGCCGCTCGCCGATCCGGCCGTAGGCGCGGTGCACGGTCTCGAAGGCGGCCACCAGCAGCGGCAGGGCGATGACGATCAGCCAGGCACCTTCCTCGAACTTGCTCGCCGTGACGACGACGGCGGCGACACCGGTGAGGACGGCACCGAACCCGTTGAGCAGCGCCTTCCCGCGCCGGCCCCGGCCCCGCTCCAGACGCCAGTGCCGGACCATGCCCACCTGGGCGATGGTGAAGCCGACGAAGACACCGATCGCGAACATCGGCACCAGGGTGTTGGTGTCACCGCCGGAGAAGACCAGCAGCGCGGCAGAGACGACGGCGAGCGCGAGGACGCCGTGCCGGTGCACCTGGCGGTCGGCCTTCAGCGCGAAGACGTGCGGCGCGTAGTTGTCACGGGCGAGCAGCTTCAGCAGCACCGGCAGCCCGCCGAAGGAGGTGTTCGCGGACAGCGCCAGCAGGATCATCGTCGCGAACTGGATGACGTAGAAAGCCCAGTTGTGGCCGAGCGCGGCGTCCGCGAGCTGGGCGAGGACCGTGACGCCCTCGACGGGCTGGAGGTGGAAGCGGCCGATCAGCACCGACAGGCCGATCAGCATCAGGCCGAGTACGGCGCCGAGGGCCACCTCCGCACGCTGGGCCCGGCGCACCCGCGGCACCCGGAAGGAAGGGACGGCGTTGGCGATGGCCTCCACGCCGGTCAGCGCGGCGCACCCGGAAGCGAAAGCTTTCAGCAGAAGGAGCGCGCCCACGCTGGAGGCGTTGTCCGCGACGACGGAGGCGTGTCCGGCCGCGGTCACCGTGCTCACGGGGTGGGAGCGGAACAGCCCGACAACGATCAGTACGAAGACCGAGCCGACGAACACCACCGTCGGCACGATGAACGCCTTCGCCGACTCCACGATGCCGCGCAGATTGACGCCCGTGATCAGCGCGAGCACCGCCAGGCACAGCCACAGCCGGTCGCCGTAGAGGGAGGGGAAGGCGGAGGTCAGGGCCGCCACGCCCGCGGTCACCGCGACCGCGACGTTGAGCACGTAGTCCAGCACCAGCGAGGCGGCGGCCACCAGGCTCGTGCGCGCGCCCAGATGCGTCTTCGCCACGGCGTACGACCCGCCGCCGTCCGGAAAGGCCGCGATCACCTGCCGGTAGGAGGCCACCAGCACCGCCAGCAGGGCGGCGATGGCCAGCGTGACCGGCATCGTGAAGCCGAGGCCGTGGGCGCCCGCGGCGGCGAGGACAAGGACGATCGCCTCGGGGCCGTAGGCCACCGACGCCATCGCGTCCAGCGACAGGGCCGCGAGCCCCGTGACGGCGGTCAGCCGGTGACGCTCGCCGGTATCAGGCGGCTCCTCGCCGGCGGGGACGGCATCCGGCTGCTCGGTGGTCAGGACGGACATGGACGCGTGCTCCTTATTTCCTTGCGTGCGCGGGTGCACCCAGGTTCTGTCTGTTTACGCCCGAGTCCGACTTCTCCTTGCGGCATCTTCGCGCCCAACCGGTCGACCTTGACGTGATCTTGACGGGCTTCGGCCCGACACCTCAGCCCCTCCGGTTCTGCGGATGCGGCTGCACTCCCGTCATGAGGATGTCCACACCGCGCCGAGTCGTGGCCAGGACCACCCGGTCACCGGCCCGCGGCACCGACGGCCCCGACGGCGAGCACCCGCCACTCGTTCTCCCGGAACGCCTCGTGCACCGAGCGCCCCGGTGCGTTCACCTCCGCGCCGGGCCCGCCGTGTCCAGCGCCGCCCCCGTCTGGTCGGCCAGGGTCACCGCCACCAGGCGGGCCTGGAGCGGTAGTACGGGGCCCGGGCCGGGGGTGAGCATGAAGCGGCCGACGTAGTGGCCGTTGCCGTAGGTACGCAGCTCGATCTCGCCCTCGGGCCAGCCGTCGGTGTCCGGATTCCAGGTGCGCCGGCCCACCGTGACACCACCGTCCGTCTCCAGCCGCGGCGGCTTTCCCAGCAGGGTGCCGTACTCGAAGCGGCAGGCGCGCAGGCCGAGGAGTTCGGTCAGCTCGCGGCGGACGTGGTCCACCACGATGTCCGCGGAGTTTGCCGTCTTCGCGAGGTCCGCCGTGCGGTGGATGCGGGCGAGATGGGCCGCGTCGGTGACCGTGACGACCTCCAGCCGACGTGCCCGGGCGGCCAGTTGGGACACGAGGACGCCGACGGCCAGGAGCAGCACCGCCGTCTCGATGTCGGCGGACGCGGTGATGTCGAAGGTCTCGTACGGCCGTGTCAGGAAGAAGTCGAACCAAGCCGCCGCCGACAGGGCCGCGGCCACTCCCGCCGTACGGCTGCCGAGCGCGGCCACCGCGACGACCACCACGACGAGGATCAGCGCCGCGTTCGTGTGCGTCACGCTCGTACGGAACGGGACGAGAACGAGGGCCACCAGGAAGGGGGCGACGAAGGCCGCCGCCAGGGCGAGCCGGTCGCGCAACGGCCAGGCCCACACTACGCGGGCTTCCGTACGGAGCGGCTTCCAGATGCCGGTCACAGCGCTCATCAAGGGCCTCCTACGCTCTGCTCGGACGCTTCGGCACCCACCCGCCGGCCCGCGAACGGCAGCGACACCACCATGGTGAGGCCGCCGCCCGGAGTGTCCTCGGGGCTGAGGGTGCCGTTCATCGCCTCGGTCAGGCCGCGCGCGAGGGCGAGGCCGAGGCCGAGTCCCGTGGTGTTGTCGGTGTCGCCGAGCCGCTGGAACGGCTCGAAGAGGCGGTCGCGGCCATCGGCGGGGAGTCCGGGCCCCCGGTCCACCACCCGCAGCTCCACCCGCCCGGCCAGGACACTGGCGGTCACCAGCACCTGTTTCCCGGGCGGGGTGTGCCGGGCGGCGTTGCCGACCAGGTTGGCGATCACCCGCTCCAGCAGCGGCGGATCGGCCAGCACCGCGGGGATGCCCTCCATGTCCGTCACCCGCACCCCGGGCACATCGGCCAGCGCCAACGGCAGCACCTCTTCCAAAGTGGTGGCCCGCAGGTTCAGGGTGAGGGCGCCCGCCTCCAGCCGGCTGAGGTCGAGGAGGTTCTCCACCAGGCGGTTGAGCTTGGCCATGGACTCGTCGGCGGTGGCGAGGAGCTCGTCGCGGTCCTCGTCGCTGAAGGCGACGTCGCGGCTGCGCAGCGAGGTGACGGCGGCCCAGCCGGCGGCCAGCGGCGTGCGCAGGTCGTGACCGACGGCCCGCAGCAGGGCGGTGCGCAGCCGGTCGGCGGCCTTCACGGGTTCCACTTCGGCGGCCGCCTCGGCCAGCCGGGCCCGCTCCACCGCCGAGCCGACGTGCGCGGCGAACGCGGCCAGGACGCGCCGCTCGGAGGAGGAGAGGGTACGACCGCGCAGCACCAGCCAGGCACCGGGGCCGGCGGGGACGGCCGTGGCTCCGGCAGCATGGGAACCGGCCACGTGAGGCACGACCGTAGGGGACCCGCACGCATCGGCCCCGGCCACGTGGAGGCCGGCCGAAACGAACACCGCCCCAGAGGAAGCGGAATGGAACCCGGCCGCGCGAGGCCCACCCGCCTCGGACCCGGCCGCGTGCGGCCCGGCCTCATGGGACCCGACCGTGTGGGACCCAGCCGCATCGGCCCCCGCCACGTAAGACCCACCCATATCAGCCCCGCCCACATGGGACCCAGCCCCATCGACCCCCACCACGTAAGACCCACCCGTATCGGCCCCGGCCACATGAGGCCCAGCCCCATCGACCCCGCCCACATGGGACCCAGCCCCATCGCCCCCGCCCACGCAAGACCCACCCATATCGGCCCCGCCCACATGGGACCCGGACGCGTGGGACCTGACCACGTGCGACCCGAACACCTGGGCCCCGCCCGCATCGAGCCCGCCCGCATCGAGCCTGCCCGGGTCGAGCCTGCCCGCATCGGGCCCGGCCGCGTCGGGTGGCTCGTCCACCAGGTCCGCCGACTCCATGCCGAAGGTCTCGCGGGTCCGCTCCAGCAGCGCCGGGATGGTCGCCTCGCCGCGCACGATGCTGCCGGCCAGGGACGACATGGTCTCCGCCTCGGCCGTGGCCCGCGCGGAGCGGCGCGACAGCCGCAGGGAGCGGTCCACGACCGCGGCCACGATGGCCGCGACGACCGCGAACACCGTCAGCCCCACCAGGGCGTTGGGATCGTTCAGCGTGAAGGCACCGATGGGCGGGATGAACCAGTAGTTGAGCAGCAGGGACGCCGTCACCGACGCGATCACCGCGGAGGCGACCCCGCCTATGCACGCCACGCCCACCACGGCCAGCAGGAACAGCAGGGCCTCGCTGGTCAGGTTCAGCGTGCCGCGCAACTGGGCGAGGAGGGCGGTGAGGAGCACGGGCAGCACCAGTCCGGCCACCGGTCCGGCGATCAGCCGGGCGGTCGACAGCGTGCGCCGCCTGGACGGCAGGAGGGTTCCGCGGCCGGCCCGCTCATGGGTGACCCGGTGGACGTCGATGTCCCCGGACAGCTCGGTGACCGTCTCCCCGGTGCCGGGCCCCGTCAGGAACCGCGTCAGCCGCCCCCGTCTGCTGGTGCCGAGGACCAGCTGGGTGGCGTTCTCGGCACGCGCGAACTCCACCAGGGCGGTGGCCACGTCGTCGCCGACGACCGAGTGGTAGCTGCCGCCCAGGTCCTCCACGAGCCGGCGCTGCCGGGCCAGCGAGGCGTGCGAGACGCCGGCGGCGAGGCCGTCGCTGCGCGCCACGTGCACGGCCAGCAGATCCCCTCCCGCGGACCGGTCGGCGATCCGGGCGGCCCGCCGTACGAGCGTGTCGCCCTCGGGCCCGCCGGTCAGCGCGACGACGACCCGCTCCCGGGTCTCCCACACCCGCCCGATCCCGTGCTGCGACCGGTACTCCTGCAGGGCCTCGTCGACCCGGTCGGCCGTCCACAGCAGCGCCAGCTGGCGCAGGGCCTGAAGATTGCCGGGTCGGAAGTAGTTGGCGAGCGCGGCGTCGATCTTCTCGGGAGCGTAGATGTTCCCGTGCGCCATGCGCCGGCGCAGCCCCTCGGGGGGCATGTCCACCAGCTCGATCTGCCAGGCGCGCCGTACGACCTCATCGGGCACGGTCTCGTGCTGCGGCACCCCCGTGATCTTCTCGACGACGTCGTTGAGGGACTCCAGGTGCTGGATGTTCAGCGCGGTGATCACCTCGATACCGGCGTCGAGCAGGGCCTCGATGTCCTGCCAGCGCTTGGGGTTGCGGCCCTCGCCGGGGACGTTGCTGTGCGCGATCTCGTCGACGATCGCCACCTGCGGCCGGCGGGTCAGGACCGCGGCCAGGTCCATCTCCTGGAACTGTCCCCCGCGGTAGCTGCAGCTCGCCCGGGGGACGGTGTCCAGGCCGTCGAGCATCGCCTCCGTGTGCGGGCGGCCGTGGCACTCCGCGAACCCCACCACCACATCCGCCCCGCGGGCGGCACGGCGCCGCCCCTCGTCGAGCATCCGGTAGGTCTTGCCGACCCCCGGGGCCGCGCCGAGGTAGACCTTCAGTCGTCCGGGCCGTACGTCACTCATCGCCGCCGACGCGCTCCGCTCACTGATCCAACTCCCCGTCACGGGAGGGTTTCTCCCTTCAAGGAAGCCGCTTCGCGGGGCGGCAGGTTCGATTGTTAGCGATTCTTTGGCGTCACCCCCGTGGACCTTGACGCTGTCTTGATGCGATCTGGCCCGATAGGGTGAGGGCAGGTGTGCCGGGAAGTCTGGTCGGCCGGGAAGCCGAAGCGGCTCCCCGTGGTAGCCCCAGGGGGACGGCATGCGCAGCGTCGGTACGGTACTCGCCCTCGTGGTCCTCGCCACGGTGGTCGCCACCTTCGCGCGCCGCTGGCGCATTCCCGCCCCCTCCCTGCTCGTGGTCGCCGGTCTCGCCGTGGCCCTGCTGCCGGGCACCCCGCAGATTCAGATCAGCCCGCAGATCATCGGCCTGGTCGTCCTCCCGCCCCTGCTGTACGCGAGCGCCGAGGACATGCCCTGGCGGGAGCTGCGCGCGGTGTGGAAACCGGTCGGGATCCTCGCGATCGGGCTGGTACTCGCGTCGGCGGCCGCGGTCGCCGCGGTGGCTGCCTCGGTCACTCCTCTGTCCTGGCAGATGGCGTTCGTCCTCGGCGCGGTACTGGCCAGCACCGACCCCGTAGCCGTGACCGCGCTCGGCCGCCGCCTCGCCCTGCCCCCACGCGTGCAGGTCCTGGTCCAGGCCGAGAGCCTGTTCAACGACGCGACCTCCTTGGTGCTGGTCCGGGTGGCGGCGGGCATCGCCATCGCCTCGGCCGCCGCGGACTGGGGCTCGGCGAGCGGGGAGTTCTTCGTGCTCGCGGGCGGCGGCACGGTGATCGGGACAGCGGTGGCCGGAGTGATCACCCTGATCCGCCGTCGCACCGAAGATCCGGTCCTGGAGACGGTGATCGCCCTGGTCACGCCGTACGCCGCGTACCTCCTCGCGGAGGCGGCACACACCTCCGGCGTGACCTCGTGCGTGGTCGCCGGGGTGGTGCTGGGCGGCAGGGGCGACCGCCTCACCAACGCCCGCATCAGACTCCAGCTGCATGCCGTGTACGGCACGGTGGTGTTCCTGCTGGAGAGTGTGGTGTTCAGCTTGATAGGGCTGGCACTCCCCGGGGAGGTACGGGCTCTGGCGGACGGCGACCGTTCCTGGCCCCTGTACGCCCTGGCCGTCGCTGCCACCCTTGTCGCCGTGCGACTGCTCTGGCTGGCCCCCCTGTCGGCGGTGGTCCAGCGCAAGGGCGGGATCGGCCGGCTGAACTGGCGGATACCGATGGTGCTGACCTGGGCAGGCACGCGCGGTGTGATGCCGCTGGCCGCCGCGCTGTCCATCCCGGAGGTCGCGAAGAACGGCAGCCCGCTCACCGACCGCCCCCTGGTCCTGGTCCTGACCACATCGGTCGTAGTGGTCACCCTGGTCGTCCAGGGCTTCACCCTCGCCCCCGTCGTCCGCGCCTCCGGCATCGCCCTGGAGCCCGCGCACACCGCCCGCGAGGAGGCCCAGGCCCGCTCCCACCTCGCCCACGCCGGCCTGGCCCGCCTGGAGGAACTCGCGGAACTGGAGGTCGTACCCGACGTCGTCCTGGACCGCCTGCGTCGCGGCCTCACCGCCCGCCTCGACGACGCCCGCGACCGCCTCGCCGACAACGGCACCGACGGCGCGGGCAGGGAGTCCGCCGACCGCGTCTACCGCCAGCTCCGACGCGACCTGATCGCCGTCGAGACGGGTGAGCTGCAGCGCCTGTACGACGCCCACACGATCAGCGACACGACCCGCCGGCGCCTGCAGCGGGCCCTGGACCTGGAAGAGGCGCGGCTGTCGGACGTCTGACAGGATCCCCGCCCCGCGACTCCACGGGACCCGGCTGCTTCCGTAACCGCGCTGACGCCTCCGCCCTGCGTCTGCCTGGGCGCCGTCCGGCTGTTCTGGAACCTGCGGCAGATCAGCGGACGAACCGGCCGGCCCGGCCCGACGGGCCTCCGCGTGATCGCCGTCCTGTACGTAGGGCCTGCCCCACCTCATCCCCGGGGGCTTGTCGGCGTGTCTGCGGCCGGCCGAGCGTGATCCGCTGTTCGCACGTGAATCGCGCGAGAGAAGGCGGACAGTTGAAGGCACGGATCGGATACGCCGCGTGGGTCGCAGGCGTGGTGCAGTTCTTCATTGCCCACGGGATCGTCGAGTCGGCGTGGGCAAGGCCGTACAGCTGGGCGCGGAACAACATCAGCGACTTGGGTAATGCCCACTGCGCCATGCAGTCGGAACCCGCGCCACGCTACATATGCTCGCCCGAACACGGCCTGATGAACGCCTCGTTCATCGCTCTGGGGACGCTCCTCGTCGTCGGTGTCGCCTCGACCGGTGCTCTGTGGCGCAAAAACGCGACCGCGATGGCCGCCCGGTGCCTGCTGGCCTGCGCCGGCGTGGGATTCGCGGTGGCCGGACTGGCACCCGCCGATGTCCACGAGAATCAGCATGTCCTGGGTGCGCTGCTCATCATGGCCCTCGGCAACACCGGGCTTCTGCTGGCGGGACTCGGCCTGACGGACGATGTGCCGGGACCGCTGCGCTGGGCGACCAGCCTGCTGGGAGCAACGGCGATCACGGCCTTCGTGCTCTTCCTCTCCCACCGCTGGCTCGGACTCGGGATGGGCGGCATGGAACGGGTAGCCGTGTTTCCCCTTCTGGTGTGGGCGCTGTCAGCCGGTGTCCGCGGCCTGTTCGTGCGGCCGGACGGAGCCACCCGCCGGGCCTGACCCGGCCGGCCGAGCGCTTGTCGAGCACCGCTGTCAGCCGAACTCGGCCAGCCTCGGGCGCAGCCCCAGCAAGGTCAGCAGGGCGGCCGCCCCCACCAGCCCGCCCGCCCACGGCAGCAGATCGCTCACCGCCGAGCGGCCGTCCTGCACGGACGACGTGAAGTGGGCGCGGTTGATGTCCGTCACCTGGTCCAGGGCGGACATCCAGGCGCCGAAATGGACGTTGGAGGTGCCCGGTTCCCAGCCCATGCAGAACTCGACCGCCTCGCGTTCCTTGCCGGATGCGAACAGGGCGCGGATCTTGCGGTCGTCGCGCTGGTAGACGGCGTACGACTCGACCGTCTTCTCGGCCGCGTCCCGCTCGCCGGAGAAGGTGATGTTGTCCAGCTCGCGACGGAACTCGCCGGTGAAGCGCAGGTCGTGGTGATCGGCCTGGTACACCTGCCAGGTGGTGGCCAGTTGCGCGTCGTACGTCGACAGGGTCGCACCCTTGAGGCCGTACAGCTGCTGGGACTTGGCCAGGAACGTTTCCTCGTACTGTGAGCTGCGCTCGAGGTCGAGCAGATAGCGGCTCTCGTCCGCGTTGGCGTCGTAGGCGATGGCGCGGGCGCGGGAGAGGGCGACGACGGAGTCGAAGGCGTCGTGGCGGGCCACGCGCAGGTGCGTGGCCGAGGCGGACAGCAGCTGGGTGCCGAGGATCACCGCGAGCAGGGTGGAGAGCGTGGCCGCCAGTACGCCGGGGTTGAGGATGCGGTGGAAGCGGCGGAACAGGTACCACTGCAGGACACCCAGCACCGCCAGCAGCATGGCGCCGAGTGCGAGCAGGGCGGTGAGCTGTGTGGAGAGGGTGGAGTGGGTTGAGGTGTACTCCGCCTCGAAGGCCTTGTCGTTCGAAGACACCAACGTGTTTGCAGCGGGGAGGAGTTGGGTGCGCAGGAGGTCCGTGGCGCGGCGGTAGTCGGCCAGGGCGGCCGGTTTGCCGCCGTGGTGGCCGTCGTTCTCCAGGGCCCGGCCGATCAGTTCCTGGTACTCGGCGAAGCCGTCGGTCAGCGACTCCACGGTCTTCTCGTCGGCCGGGCTGCCCTGTGCGGCCACGGCGAGGGTGCGCAGGTCGTGGCCTATCGCGCGGCGGGCGTCGCCGTAGAAGCCGACGGCTTTGGTGTACGGGGTCTGCAGCCGGCCGTTTCCCGCATCGCCGTTCGACAGCAGGATGTTGGCGGCCTGGGCGTCCATGTCGTTGAGGGCGAGGTCGAGGTCGGCGGCGCTGGTCGTGCGCGGTGCGTCCCGGCCGCTCACCCGGTCCCAGGTGCCGTTCAGCGCGAGCCCCGCCACGAGCAGCAGCCCGGCCACGGCGGCGGCCAGCAGGAGCGCGGCCGCGCGCAGAAGGCGCAGCCGCGCGGGCACGGTGGCCCAGTAGCGGCGGC